>JADZCL010000049.1 GCA_020851615.1 Rubrivivax sp. | reverse complement strand
TTCGCCGACACCGACGGCTCGGGCCGGGCTGACGTGCAGTTCCACGTCCTGCCCACGCTGGTTGGCGATGTCGGGCGCGACCCCCCGCCCGGGCACGGCCTGACGATCAACCCCTGCTTCCTGCAGCCGCGCTCGCGGGGCAGCGTGCGCCTGCGCAGCCCCGATCCGGCCGCACCCATCGTCTTCGACGGCGCCTACCTGCGCGCGCAGGCCGATGTCGACACCCTGGTGCGCGGCGTCAAGCTGGCGCGGCGCATCCTGCGGGCACCTTCGCTGCAGGCGCTGGTGAGCGAGGAGATCGCCCCGGCAGCGGCTGCCGATGCGTCCGATGCCGTGCTCGAGGCGCATGTGCGCGCCACGGCCAAGACCGTCTATCACCCCTCGTGCACCTGCCGCATGGGGTCCGACGATGGGGCCGTGGTCGATCCGCTGCTGCGCGTGCGCGGCATCGGACGGCTGCGCGTGTGTGACGCCTCGGTCATGCCCACCATCGTGCGCGGCAACACCAATGCGCCGACGATCATGATCGCCGAGCGCTGCGCCGATTTCATGCTCGCACCCACACGCTGAGCGCGTGCAGCGGCGCCAACAGGAGGCACCCGAGATGGCTCAGACCCCACCGGCTGGCTGGAAGAACTACGACGACTTCGCAGCCGGAATCGCAACCAACCGGCTGCCCCGCAGCGATGCACTCGTGGGGCGCACGCTGCGGCTGAACCTGCCGGATGTGACGCTGACGCTGCGCCCCATCACCGGAGATCGGCTGGACTGGCGCGAAGAGGGCGTGCGCAGCGGCAGTGGCAGCGACTGGTACGAGGCGATCGAGGTCGCTGCCGATACCTGGTTCATCGACCTGACGCAGGCCTGCTACCCGCAGGAGGCCCTGACGGTGATCGTCAACTTGCGCAGCCTGCGCGTGCTGGCGGTACGCTGCCGCATCATCAGTGCGGCCGAAGCCGGTGCCGAGCCGCGGGTGCCGCAGGACTTTCTCGTCGGCACCCTGGGTGACGATCCCGGCGCGGCCAGCGGCCTGGTCCCGCACGAGACGCGTGACCTGATCGGTCTGCGCACCTTCCAGACCTACAGCACCAACCACACGTACGAGCACACCTACCTGAACACGCAGCGCTACGCGTGGCAGTGCCTGGTGGGCGTGCAGCGCGGGCAGGGGGATGTCGACCTGGCCAGCTACTACCAGTTCGACACCGACCAGTACGTCTTCACCTTCCGCGAGTTCCTGATTCCGGTCGCTTCGGTCTTCTTCTTCAATTTCGACAGCGGCCGCTCGACCGGCAAGTTCCTCGGCCTCACCGGAGCGGGGGCGATTGCCAACAACCCTGCGGGCGCCTACATGCGCCGCGCATCCATGACCTTCTATCCACCCGAGGCTGCCCCTCTCTGAATCCCAGGAGCCCTTGCATGCGCACCCCATACCAGATCGTCTCCGACCACTACGCCGCCTCCAGCCGCCATGACCTCGATGGCATGCTGGCCGACCTTGCTGCCGATGCGCAATGGATCGAGATGGAGACCTCGGCCTACGCCGGCACGCACGTCGGCCGCGAACAGATCATTGCCAAGGTGTTTGCGCCCATCGGCGCCGAGTGGGAGGGCTTTGCCTTCACGCTCGAGCGGCTCATCGACGGCGGCAACACCGTCGTGGCCCTCGGCCACTACAGCGGCGTCTTCCGGGCCACAGGCAAGGCCATGCGCGCGCGGGTGACGCACGTCTGGGACGTCGCCGACG
Source organism: Rubrivivax sp. (assembly GCA_020851615.1). Classification (GTDB taxonomy): domain Bacteria; phylum Pseudomonadota; class Gammaproteobacteria; order Burkholderiales; family Burkholderiaceae_C; genus Rubrivivax. Next base: position 3,474 of record JADZCL010000049.1, on the reverse strand, counting down.
GCCGCGTCCAGCGCTTCGAGCAGTTCGCCGACACGCTGGCGCTCGAGCGCGCGACGGTCTGAGCGCATTGCCTGAGGTTCAGTCTGCAACACCGCTGCGAGGGTCGCATGCGCGCATGGGCAACAGCGCCTACGCTGGCAGGCAAGCCGGCGTGCACCCAGCCCCCTACAGTGCCAGCCATGACGAGATGCCGTGATGCAAGCGATGAAGCCGCGTGAATGGTCCCAGGCACAGATGGTGCGCATGGGCTTTCTCTCGCGCCGCCAGTACGGCAATTTCATCGACGGTGCCGAGTGCGAACCGGCCAGCGGCGCCTACCTGCCGGTGGTCGATCCGGCCACCGAGATGACCATCGGCCAGGCGCCCGACAGCGCGCGTGCCGATGTCGATGCCGCAGTGCACGCCGCGCAACGCGCCTTCGAGGGCGCGGCCTGGTCGCGGATGCGGCCATCCGAACGTGAGCGGCTGCTCTATCGCCTGGCCATGCTGATCGAGGAGCATGCCGACGAGTTGAGTGCGCTCGAGACGCTGCAAAGCGGCAAGCTCAACGCGCTGGCGCGCGCCATCGACGTCGGTGCCGGCGCCGAATTCGTGCGCTACATGGCCGGTTGGGCCACCAAGCTCGAGGGCCAGACGCTGCAGAACTCGATTGCCATGCCGCCGGGTTCGCGCTGGTTCACCTACACGCAGCGTGAGCCGGTGGGCGTCGTCGGCGCCATCGTGCCGTGGAACTTCCCGCTTGCCATTGCGCTGTGGAAGGTGGCGCCGGCGCTGGCAGCAGGCTGCACCGTCGTGCTCAAGCCTTCGGAGGAAACGCCGTTGACCGCCCTGCGCCTGGCGGAGCTGGCGATGGAGGCGGGTTTCCCGCCGGGCGTGCTCAATGTCGTCTGCGGGCGCGGCGCCACGGCCGGTGCGGCGCTGGCTGAGCACGCCGGTCTTGGCAAGATCAGCTTCACCGGCTCGACCCCGGTGGGCCGTGCCATCGGCCATGCCGCGGTCGAGCGCATGACCCGCTTCACGCTCGAGCTGGGCGGCAAGTCGCCCATGGTCGTGCTGCCCGATGCCGACCCCGAGGAAGCAGCGGCCGGCGCTGCGGCGGGCATCTTCTTCCACCAGGGACAGGTGTGCACGGCGAGCTCGCGCATCCTCGTGCACCGCAGCCTGCTCCAGCGCGTGACCAGGGCCCTGGGCGAGGCGGCATCGAGCCTGCGCATCGGCTCGGGCTTCGACCCGCAGGCACAACTGGGGCCGCTGGTCTCCAAGCGCCACCTCGAGCGGGTGCTGGCACACGTCGAAGCGGCCAAGGATGAGGGTGCAGCAGTCGTGGCCGGGGGGAGCCGGGCTCTGGAAGGCGGCTGCTTCATGCAGCCCACCGTCTTTGCCGACGTGCACCCCGGAATGCGCATCGTGCGTGAGGAGGTCTTCGGACCGGTGGTGGTCGTGATGCCCTTCGACACGGAGGACGAGGCGGTGCGCATGGCCAACGACACGCCCTACGGGCTGGCGGCCAGCGTCTGGTCGCGTGACCTGGCCACCGTGCATCGCATCGTGCCGTGCCTGAAGGCGGGCACCGTGTGGGTGAACGCGCACAACGTGCTCGACAACAACCTGCCCTTCGGCGGGGTCAAGGGCTCGGGCATGGGGCGCGACCTCGGGCGCAGCGCCGTCGAGGCGTGCACCGAACTCAAGAGCGTATGCATGTTTGTATGAACGCCGCACTCCAACCGCGTGCGCCAGGCGCCGCCAGCGATCCGGTGCTCGAGCTCCAGGGCGTGAACATCGCCTTCGGCGGCCTGCGCGTGCTCGTCGACCTGTCATTTGCCGTGCGGCGCGGCGAGGTTGCCGGACTGATCGGCCCCAACGGTGCAGGCAAGTCGACCTGCTTCAACGTCATCACCTGCGTCTACCGGCCCAACAGCGGCCGCGTGCGCCTGCAGGGCAGCGACATCGTCGACCTCCAGCCGCACCAGGTGTGCCGCCGGGGCATTGCACGCACCTTCCAGCTCGTGCGCACCTTCCAGCGCATGACGGCGCTGCAGAACGCGATGGTCGGTGCGGTCTACGGCAAGGTCGGTGGCGGTGCAGACGCCACGCAGCGCGCGCTGGCGGCCCTGGCGCTGGTTGGCCTGACTGAGCAGCGCGACCGCGAGGTGGCGCACATGACGCTGTCGGACCGGCGCATGCTCGAGATCGCGCGTGCTCTGGCCACAGCGCCGCAGGTGCTGCTGCTGGACGAGCCGATGGCCGGACTCAACGAGAGCGAGATCGAGACGATGACCGCCGTCATCCGCCGCATCCGCGACGAGCTGGGCATCAGCGTGCTGTGGGTCGAGCACAAGGTCGACGCCATCATGGCTGTGTGTGACCAGGTGATCGTGCTGCACCACGGCGAGAAGATCGCCCAGGGCACACCGGCGCAGGTTGTCGCCGACCGCAACGTGATCGAGGCCTATCTTGGCGAACCCACCCCTGCTTGAGGTCCGGGACCTGTGCGCCGGCTACGGCGACAGCCAGGTGCTGTGGGACGTGTCGCTCACCGTCCCGCAGGGCAGCCTGGTGGCGATCGTGGGTGCCAACGGCGCGGGCAAGACCACGCTCTTGAAGACCATTTCGGGCCTGCTGCGGCCAAGCCGGGGTGACATCGTCTTCGACGGCCGCTCGATCGCCGGCATGGCCGCGCAGCAGATCGTTGCCGCGGGGCTGTCGCACGTGCCCGAGGGGCGTGGGCTGTTCTCGCGCATGACGGCGCTCGAGAACCTGCAGCTGGGGGCCTATCCGGCGCAGGTGCGAGGGCACATGAACGAGTCGCTGGCACGCATCTTCGAGCTCTTTCCGCGCCTGGCCGAGCGGCGCCACCAGCGGGCCGGGCTGATGAGCGGGGGCGAGCAGCAGATGCTGGCCATCGGCCGCGCGGTGATGGCGCGGCCCAAGCTGCTGATCCTGGACGAGCCCTCGATGGGCCTGGCGCCGCTGATCGTCGAAGAGGTGTTCCGCTTCGTGCGCGGGCTGCACGCCACCGGGGTCACCATCCTGCTCGTGGAGCAGAACATCCAGAGCGCCCTGCGCCTGGCCGACCGCGCCTACGTGCTCAAGACCGGTCGCGTGGTGATGCAGGGCAGCGGCGCGGAGCTGCTGGCCAACGAGGAAATTCGCAAGGCCTATATCGGGAGTCTGGGATGAACGAGCTCGGGATCATCGCCGAGTTGCTCGTCAACGGCGTGCTGTTCGGCGCCATGTACGGGGTGGCCGCAATCGGGCTGAGCCTGATCTTCGGCACCATGGGCATCATCTTCCTCGCGCAGGGGGCGATGATCGTGCTGGGCGGCTACGCGGCCTATTGGGCCTTCCGCCTGCTCGGCGTCGATCCCTACGTGATGCTCTTCCTGCTGCTGCCGGTTTCGCTGCTGGTGGGCTGCGCGATGTACCAGCTGCTGTTTCGTCGCGCCGCGGCGATGCAGGACAAGAACACCTCGC
>JADZCL010000048.1 GCA_020851615.1 Rubrivivax sp. | reverse complement strand
CGGCTGTTCGAGCGGCTCTCGCGCGTGGACATGGACGAGCGCGTCGAATGGGCGCTGCGCAAGGCCGCGCTGTGGGGTGAAGTGAGCGACAAGCTCGCCCACAGCGGCTCTGGCCTCTCCGGTGGCCAGCAGCAGCGGCTGTGCATCGCCCGCGGCATCGCCATCCGGCCCGAAGTCCTGCTGCTGGACGAGCCCTGCTCGGCGCTGGACCCGATCTCTACCGGGCGCATCGAGGAACTGATTCACGAGCTCAAGAGCGACTACACGGTGGCCATCGTCACCCACAACATGCAGCAGGCCGCGCGCTGCAGCGACTACACCGCCTACATGTACCTGGGTCGGCTGGTGGAGTTCGGACCGACGTCCGAGATCTTCATGAAGCCGCGCTGCAAGGACACCGAGGACTACATCACCGGCCGCTTTGGCTGACGCGCAGGAACCGCACGATGACCGACAAGCACCTTTCCACGCAGTTCGACGCCGAGCTCGCCGGCATCAGCGCGCGCGTGCTCGAGATGGGTGGCCTGGTCGAGGCCCAGGTGGCAGCGGCCGTGGTGGCACTCACCGCCCTGGATGGTGCCGCTGCCGCAGGCGTGCTGCACGAGGAGTCGCAGGTCAATCGCATGGACCTGGAGATCGACCGTGACCTGTGCGGCATCATCGCGCGGCGGCAACCGACCGCGCGCGACCTGCGGCTGCTGATCGCGGTGAGCAAGACCACCGCCGACCTCGAGCGCGTGGGCGACGAGGCCGTGCGCATCGCGCGCGCCGTGCAGCGCCTGCTGGCCGGTGATGCGGCACCCCGGCTGCGCCTGCCGCTGAGCGATCTCGGCTATGAAGCCAGGCTTGCCAGCGCCCAGTTGCGCCGGGCGCTGGACGCCTTCGCGCGGCTGGATGCGGCGCAGGCATTCGAGGTGCTCAAGCAGGACGATCCGATCGACCGCGAATTCGAAGGCCTGCTGCGCAAGCTCGTCACCTACATGATGGAGGATCCGCGCACGATCTCGGCCGCGATCGAGCTGGTCTTCGTGGCCAAGGCGATCGAGCGCGTGGGCGACCACGCCAAGAACCTGGCCGAGGCCGTGATCTACGTCGTCAAGGGCACCGACGTGCGCCATCGCCCGCTGCATGCGGTGCAGAGCGTGCTGCGATGAGTACGGTGCTGGTCGTCGAGGACGAGTCGGCCATCGCCGAGCTGATTGCCATCAACCTGCGCCACGGCGGCTACGAGGTGCGGCAGGCCGCCAACGCCGAGCAGGCGCAAGCGGCGCTGGCCGGCGTGCTGCCCGACCTGGTGCTGCTGGACTGGATGCTGCCCGGTGAGAGCGGGCTGCAGCTGGCGCGGCGCTGGCGTGCCGACCCGCGCACGCGCGCGCTGCCCATCATCATGCTCACCGCCCGTGCGCAGGAGGACGACAAGGTGGCCGGACTGGATGTCGGTGTCGACGACTACCTCGTCAAGCCGATTTCACCCAGGGAGCTGCTGGCGCGCATGCGTGCCGTACTGCGGCGCAGGGCGCCCCAGGCGCTGGACGAGGTGGTGGCGGTTGGCTCCCTGCGGCTGGACCCGGCCGCGCACCGGGTCGTGTACGAAGGCCGGCACGGCGCCCTTGCGCTGCGCCTGGGGCCAACCGAGTTCCGGCTGCTGCACTTCCTGATGGCCAATCCGCAGCGCGTGCACACGCGGGCGCAGCTCCTGGACCGGGTCTGGGGCGACCATGTCTTCATCGAGGAGCGCACCGTTGACGTACACGTCAAGCGCTTGCGCGAGGCGCTGGTCCCGGCCGGTTGCGCGTGGCGGATCGACACGGTGCGTGGGGTTGGCTACCGGCTGCTGGATGATGCAGATGACCAGAGCCTCGCGCGGCTCTGAGCGACACGTCCTGCAGCTCCACGATTGACCCGACGGGCGCCCCGACTTGCAACCATGAATCCGCTGTCGGCTCGTGTATGGCTCGTGCTGGCCATGGCGCTGGCGGGTGCTGGTCTTGGTGCCTGGTCAGACTATGCGCTGGAGCACGTCGGTGCGGCTGCGGCAGTGAGCTGCGCCACAACGTTGCTGGCGCTGCTGCTGTACGACACATGGCACGCCAAGCGACTGCTGCGCTGGCTGCGGGGCACGCAGGCGGGCCCGGCTCCTGCGGGTGGGTTGCTGTGGGGTGAGCTTGCCTACCGCATCGAGCGCGGCTTGCGCCAGCGCGAGCAGGCGGCGCAGCGCGAGGCGCAGCGGCTGTGGCAGTTCCTGCGTGCCATCGAAGCGTCTCCCAACGGCGTCGTGCTGCTCGATACAGAGGACACCATCGAATGGTGCAATGGCGTTGGCGCCGAGCAGCTCGGCCTGGACCCGCAGCGCGATCATCGCCAGCGCATCGCCAACCTGGTTCGCGCGCCGGCCTTCACCGCGTGGCTGCAAGCTGCACCACCGCAGCCAGCGCTGCAGATCGCGGCCCCGGACGGTGATGGGCGGCTGCTGTCGCTGCTGCTGCGCCCCTACGGCGACGGCCAGCGTCTGCTGCTGACGCAGGACGTGACCGAGAGCGAACGTGCTGACGCCATGCGGCGCGACTTCGTCGCCAACGTCTCGCACGAGATCCGCACGCCGCTCACGGTGTTGGCGGGCTTCGTCGAGACGCTGGCCACCCTGCCGCTGGCAGACGCCGAGCGTGAGCGCGTGCTGGTGCTGATGGGGCAGCAGACCGAGCGCATGCACTCGCTGGTCGCCGACTTGCTGACGCTGGCCGGGCTGGAAGGCAGCCCGCGCCCGCCCGCCGATCAGTGGCTGGACGCCGACGCTCTGCTGCACGAGGTGTTGTCCGATGGGCAGGCCCTGTCGCAGGGTCGGCACGAGCTGGTCCTGGCCGCCCCGGCGGGGTGGCAGCTTGCCGGCAGCCGACACGAGTTGCTGAGTGCAGTGGGCAACCTCGTCCACAACGCAGTGCGCTACACCCCCGCGGGGGGGCGCATCGACCTGCGGCTGCTTGTGCATGGCGATGACGGCGCCTGCATCGAGGTGGCCGACAACGGCCCGGGGATTGCGCGTGAACACCTGCCGCGGCTGGCCGAGCGCTTCTATCGCGCCGACGCCAGCCGCTCGCGCCAGAGTGGCGGCACGGGCCTGGGTCTGGCGATCGTCAAGCATGTGGCGCAGCGCCATGGCGGTGAACTGCGAATTGCCAGCGCGCCCGGGCAGGGCACGAGCATGCGCATCGTGCTGCCGGCCCCACGCGTACGGGCCGCCGGTGCGCCCACCGCCGGCGTTCAGCCGCCAGCGGCTGGCCGTCGATAGATCCAGGTCTGTTCGCTGCGGTCGGTCGGCCGGCGCACGGCGGCCTGCAGCGTCCAGCCCGCGATGGCAGGTGCCTTCGTCGTGACGCCGCTGCGCAGCAGGATGGCGCAGGTCCCCTGCGTCGCTGTCGGTGTTGCATCGACCCGCCAGGACCCGAGGACCTCGAGGGCCGCGACCAGCGACGGCGCCGCATGCGGTGCGGCGATGCAGTCGCCGGGCCGTACATGGCCTGCGATGCGCTGCACCAGCGCGCGGTTGCTGCGCGCGTAGTCCAGGGGCGGCAGCAGCAGCGTCATCGTCAGCAGCCAGCACAGCGCCACGCCGCCCGCGGGCAGCACGAGGCTCTTCCACAAGGCCTCGCGGTGGCGGCCGGTGCGCCAGCGCACCAGCCACAGCCAGGCCAGCGTGCCGGCTGTGGCTGCAGCCAATGCGGGCGCGGAGAAGTGTGGCGTGAAGCCGGGTGCCAGCTTGGCGATATTGGCCGCAGGCTTGGCCGGCGTGCCGGTCTGCATGGCGCTGTAGAGCACCCAGATCGTGATTGCTGCCCCAGTGAAGAAGAACATCGAGAACCAGTCGATCGCAGCGCTGGCGCTGCGCTGCAGCGTTGGCAATGCAAAGGCGGCAATCACGGCCAGGCCTGGCAGCGCCAGCAGCAGCGCCCGATCCGAGCCTGCCATTGCCAGGTTGGCGGCCAGGCCGGCGCCCACGACCACCAGCGGCACCGCCAGGTGGCGGTGACCCAGGTAGTGACGCCAGCGCCACAGGGTCCACAGCGCCAGCGGCCAGGCAGGCCACATGAACCACAGCCACTGGCGTGGAATGGCCAGTAGGTCACCCCATTGCGGCGGGCTGGCCCGCCAGTGCCAGGTGCCCAGCAGCAAGGCCAGCAAGGCGGCAGCTGCCGTCGCCCCGAGTACCCAGCGGCGCAAGGCCTGCACCGCCGGGTAGGCTGAGCGGCGGCACACCTCGGTGCCGGCCAGACCGATGATGACCGCCATCGTGGGTGCCCCGCTGCCGGCCAGCAGCGGCAGGGCAGCGGCAGCCGCCAGGCGCGGCTGCCAGCGCCGAAACGGCGCTGCAGCCAGCGCGTACAGGAAGAGCGTTGCACAGGCCAGCTGTGCCAGTTCAGGCGTCGTTTCATGGCCCAGTTGCAGCAGACCGAGGGTGGCGATCAACGCCAACACGGATGCGTCGGCGATGGCGTGCGCGTAGTCCACCGGTTCGGCCTCGCCCCCGAAGGCAAACGGCAGCGGCTGTGCGGCGTCGGTGAGTGCAAGGTGATAGCTCGTTGCCCAGGTCAGCGCCAGGGCCAGCGCCAGCAGCAGGGCAAAGGCCAGCCGTGCGGCCAACGGCGCGTCCATGAGGGGCTGCAGCAGCAGGATCGCCGCAGCGCCCAGCCAGTGCGGCAGCAGCGCGGTGTCACCCGCCACGCCTCCCAGCGCAGGCGCCAGCCAACTGGTGCGGCCGTCGGCCATGGCCGCCATCTGGCCGAAGGCGATGAGGTCGGCATGCCGCCACGGGTCGCGGCCGAACAGCCCCGGCAGCAGATAGGCCGCACACAGGGCAAGCAGCGCCAGCTGCGGCAGGCGTCGGGCGCCACGCTGGGTGACGAGGGCAGGAGTCGGGGAAGCCACGGGGCGATGATGCCCGAGCGCACCCGGGCCGCCGCGGCGGGGCTGGCGATAATCGGCGCGATGAGCGCACCGACCATCATCGCCACCCGTGAAAGCCGTCTGGCCCTGTGGCAGGCCGAGCATGTGCGTGGGTTGCTGATGGCGCATTGCGGCCTGGAAGTCGAGTTGCTCGGCATGACCACGCGTGGCGACCAGATCCTCGACCGCGCGCTCTCCAAGGTGGGCGGCAAGGGCCTGTTCGTGAAGGAGCTCGAGACTGCGCTCGAGGAGGGGCGTGCGCACCTGGCGGTGCACTCGCTCAAGGACGTGCCGATGGACTTGCCGCCGGGCTTCGAGCTGGCTGCGGTGCTCGAGCGTGCGGACCCGCGCGACGCCTTTGTCTCCAACCGCCATGCCAGCCTGGCCGAACTGCCGCAGGGTGCGGTGGTCGGCACCTCGAGCCTGCGGCGCGTCGTGCAGTTGCTGGCGCAACGGCCGGACCTGCGCATCGAGCCGTTGCGGGGCAACCTCGACACGCGGCTGCGCAAGCTCGATGACGGCCACTTCGACGCCATCGTGCTGGCCGCCGCCGGCCTGCTGCGCCTGGGGCTGGGCGGGCGCATCCGCTCCTGCTTCACGACCGAGCAGATGATTCCCGCCGCCGGGCAAGGTGCGCTCGGGCTCGAAGTCCGCGGCGATGCCGCCGCCCTGCGGGCAGCGCTGCAAGGCCTGCTGCATCGCCCGACCTGGCTGGCCGTGCACGCAGAGCGCGCTGTTTCCCGTGCACTGGGCGGCAGTTGCAGCATGCCGCTGGCGGCCCACGCCGTCTGGCAGGATGAGCAACTGGTGCTGCAGGCGGCCTTGGGCCATGGCACGCAGCCCCGGCAGCCGCTGCTGCACACGCGCTGCAGCGCCGCGGTGGCTGATGAAGCGGCTGCAACCTCTTTGGGCGAGCAGGCCGCTGCGACCTTGCGCGCGGCGGGTGCGGGGCGCTACCTGGCCCTGCATTGAGCATCGCGCTCGTCGGACCGTGAGCCGCATGCGGGTGATCCTCACCCGTCCCGCAACGCAGGGCGAAGGTCTTGCCGCGCAATTGCGCGCACGGGGCATCGAAGTGGTCACGCTGCCACTGATCGAGATCGTGCCGGTTGCAGACACGCGCGGCTTGAACCTCGCCTGGGCCGAACTGCCGGCGTGCACGCTGGTGATGTTCGTCAGCGCCAACGCGGTGCAGCACTTCTTCGCCGCCCGCCCGCCCGGACTCACCTGGCCGGAGCGGACGCTGGCGGGGGCCAGCGGGCCCGGCACCAGTGCGGCGCTGCGTGCCGTGGGCGTACCTGCGGCCTGCCTGCGCGAGCCCGGACCCGCAGGCCCCTTCGACACCGAGACGCTGTGGCGGCAGTGCCTCAGTGCCTGCAACTGGGCTGGCACGCGCGTGCAGGTCGTGCGCGGACAGACAGGGCGGGACTGGCTTGCGACGCAGTTGCGCAGCGCGGGGGCGCAGGTTGACTTCGTGGTCGCCTACCAGCGCCGGCTGCCGCCGCTGGACGCAGCCCGAGCGGCCTGGCTCGATGCCGCGCTACGCGACCCGCAGGGGCACTGCTGGCATTTCGGCAGCGCCGAGACCATCACCAACCTGCGCGCCCTCTGTCCGCAGGCCAACTGGGCCACCGCCTGGGCGCTGGCGACGCATCCACGCATTGCCGCTTGCGCGCGCGCAGCGGGCTTTGGCCGTGTCGACGAGATCGGCTGGTGCGCGCACGACGTGATCGGCGCGCTGAGCCGTCGTGCACAGTGAGCGCCTTGATAGGCCTCGATAGAATTCGCAGCCCTGTGAACGAGAACATCATCCCCCCGGCGGTGCCCGAGAGCATCGCTGCGCCCGCGCCGGCTGCTAGGCCGACGGCGGGGGCCCCACCCGCAAGCGCAAGCGGGCGCTGGATCGCCGTGGTGGCGGCGGTGCTGGCGGCCCTGCTGACCGCGGCGCTGGTGCTGGCGTGGAACGCCCAGCAGCGGGTCAAGGGGCTCGAGGCGGAACTCGTCAAGCGCCAGCAGGACAGCGGGGCGCAGGCTGCCGAGGCGCGCTTGCTTGCCGTGCAGGCCCAGGAGAGCGTGCACGATGCGGCCGCCAAGCTGGCGCTGCTCGAAGCCCGGGTGGCCGAGTCGACGCTGCAGCGCTCGCAGATCGAGGACCTGCTGCAGTCGATGGCCCGCTCGCGCGACGAGAACGTGCTCGCCGACGTGGAGACGGCGGTCCGCGTCGGCATGCAGCAGAGTGCGATCACCGGCAGCGCCGATCCGCTGGTGGCCGTCCTGCGCCAGGCCGACGAGCGGCTGGCGCGCTACAACCAGCCGCGCCTGGAGCGCGTGCGGCGAGCCGTCCTCGGCGATCTCGAGAAGACGCGGGCCGTCGGTGCTGCCGACCTGCCCCTGCTCACGCTGCGGCTGGACGAGGTCATCCGCCTGGTGGACGAACTGCCGCTGCTGTCAGCCGTTGATCGGCGAGCGCCCACGCGTGCACCCGCGACGGCCCGTGGCGCACCCAGTGCGCCTGTGGGTGCGGCATCGGGTGCGGCATCGGGTGCGACGGCCCTTGGCAAGTGGGGCACGCGCTGGCGCGAGATGCTCGAGCAGGGCTGGGGTGAGATTCGCGCGCTCGTGCGGGTGACGCGCATCGACATGCCCGAGGCCATGCTGGTGGCGCCCGAACAGGCCTTCTTCCTGCGCGAGAACCTCAAGCTGCGCCTGCTCAACGCACGGCTGGCGCTGCTGAGCCGGCAGTTCGATATCGCCCAGTCAGACCTGCGTGATGCCCAGTCGGCGCTCGAACGATACTTCGATCGCAGCTCGCGCCGCGTGGCTGGCGCACTCGATGCGGTGCGTCAGGTTTCGGTGCAGGCGCGCACGGTCACCACACCACGCCCCGATGCGACGCTGGCGGCCATCGCTGCCGCTGCAGCGGGCCGATAGAGCGCGTCATCGGTCGCGGCACCGCCATGCGCAGCATCATCTGGCTCGTGCTGCTGTCCGCGGTGGCGGTGGTTGCCGCGACCACGCTGGGCAGCAACGACGGACTGGTGACGATCTACTGGGCCGGCTGGCGCACCGAGCTCTCGCTCAACTTCTTCCTGATCCTGCTGCTGGCCAGCGTCGCCCTGCTGTTCTCCGCCACACAGGCCCTGCGCGCCTTGCTGACCCTGCCGGAGCGGGCGGGACAGTGGCGGGCGCTGCGGCGCGAGAGGGCGGCGCAGGCGGCACTGCGCGAAGCCCTGGGCGAGTACTTCGGCGCCCGCTATTCGCGTGCCCACAAGGCTGCAGAGAAGGCGCTGGCACTTGCCGACGGCGTGGCGCCGGTGCAGGCCGATGACGACTTCGCGACGCTTGCGCACCTGATGGCAGCCAGCAGCCTGCACCGCCTGCAGGACCGGGTACGGCGCGACGCCGTGATGGATGCGCTGTGGGCGCGCCGTGGCACGCGCGCCAATGCCCAGGGCTTGACCGACGGCGCCCGTCTGCTGGCCGCCGAGTGGGCACTTGACGACCGCGATGCCGAACGTGCTGCCGACCTGCTGGACCAGCTTCCTGCCGGCGTTGCCCGGCGCACGCAGGCTCTGCGCCTGAAACTGCAGGCCAGCCGGCTGCAGCGTCGCCCGCTGGAGGCACTGCACACCGCGCGCCTGCTGGCCAAACACCAGGGCTTCACGGCGACCGCCGCGCGGGGCCTGCTGCGTTCGTTGGCTGCCGAGGCCATCGACGACGCGCACGACCTGCAACAACTGCAGCGTCTGCGCGAACACTTCGACATCGGCGAGCAACGCGACCCGGCAGTGGCTGCGCGCTGTGCGCGCCGCGCGATCATGCTGGGCGCCCCGGCACTGGCACGGGAATGGCTGCGCCCGTTCTGGAACACGATCGCCGACCTCGAGCGCGACGACCGCACTCTCGTCGCCCTGGCGCTCTTCAATGCCGCCGCAGGCATCGAACCCGATTGGCTGCCCAGCCTCGAGGCGGCGATCGCCACGCACGGGCACGAAGCGCCGGTCAGTGCGGCGGTCGGCATGGCCTTTGCCGACCGCCAGCTCTGGGGCAAGGCGCGCCGCCTGCTCGAACAGAGTGCCAATGCGAGCGACCTCGACGTGCAAGCCCGAAGGCAGGCCCTGCGCGCCCTGGCGCAGATGGCGCGCGAAAGCGGCGATGAGATGCGCGCCCTGGATTGCGAGCGTTCCGCCGCTGCACTCGATTGACGGTGCAACCGATACGACCACACTGCATGGTATAGTGCGCGGCTTCGCGCGGCTGTAGCTCAGTTGGATAGAGTACTTGGCTACGAACCAAGGGGTCGTGGGTTCGAATCCTGCCAGCCGCGCCAATCAAATCAACGGGTTAGCTTCGCAACGGGCTAGCCCGTTGTCACGTCTGGCGCACAAGCCTCGTTCTGGTACCCGTTCGGTGCCCGTTCGGTGCCCGTTTCTCGCCGGCTGCGGCGCCGCAGCCATTCATCCATCTGAAGGTCAATTTCGGCCGACAGGCTGTCACCGAGGTGGGCAAGCGCGTTCGCACCGCGCGCATCCGCCGTCGCATGAGCCGGGACGAGCTCGCCGCGGCGAGCAGCATCGGCCGCCGTACCCTCTATCGAATCGAGGCCGGCGAACCCGGGATCGCGCTTGGCACCCTGCTGTCCGTGCTTTGGAAGCTCGGGCTGCTCGACTCGGTCAGCGGCGTGGCCACCCCCCATCAGGACGAGCACGGCAAGATCCTGGAGGCGGCTCAGCGCCCTCGGCGCGTGCGCGCCACCGCGCCCGACAACGACTTCTGATCGACAGACATGGCCAGCAGCGAGCAGACCTGCTACGTCTACGTCCAGTTGCCCGAGACCTTCGAGTGGGTGGCACCGAACCGTATCGGCGCGATCCCGCTGGCGTTCAAGGCTCAGAGAGTCCACGTAGCCGCTCGTTTACCCATCCAAACCCCACGCGCTCCTGCTCCAGGCGCAGCCGGGGCTGGTGGCGATCGAATCGGAGGTCGTCATAGATCGCCGACTCCTCGGGCGTGAGACGCGACAAGTCGTGGCGCGCAGGGTCGGGCTCCTCGCCCCAGTGCAGGCGGTGGGCAAGGAGCGTCGCACGGTCCATGAGGAAGGACGCCGTGCCGGGGAAGTGGCCACGCAGCTGGTCGAGGATGGCAAATCCGTGCGTGTCGATGTCGCCCCAGTAGTGCAGCTGGCATCGCTGCAGCCACGCGGCGCGCGCCAGCGCTTCCCAACCGTAGCCTGCGCCGAAGACGGCGATGGCGTCCGCAGCCGGCGGGAAGGCGAGGAAGTTGGTCTCGTTCTCGGTGATGAAGACGCGCCGGACGGGCAGCATCAGCGCCGCGAAGCTCGCGGCGTCCAGCGTGATGTCGGGCAGGCCCTCGCAGCCCGGCAGGCTGGGCAGCGATGGGTCGAGCAGACGAAATCGAATCCGGACTGGCTTGTCCAGGAAGCCGAATCGGCGCGTGAACTGCGCGACGCCGGTCGCGTCAAGCTCGATAGCTTCGGGTGGCAGAGCCAGGTCCAGCAGCTCGGCCAGGACGCCTCGGTGGGCCTCGATGAATTTGCTGTCCACCCCAGGCACGTCGACCTGGCGCAGGTACACGGCCGGTCGCGGATGGGCCTGCAGCCATGCGACGACGGCCAGCACACGCTCCCAGCGGTCGGCCAGATCGAGCGCCTGGATCGGCCGCCG
>JADZCL010000047.1 GCA_020851615.1 Rubrivivax sp. | reverse complement strand
CGGCAGCTACCACTACGACGGTGTGCCCGTGCACACGCTCTCGCGCGACCAGCGCGCCCTGCTGCGCCGTCACCACCTGGGCTTCGTCTTCCAGGGCTTTCACCTGCTGGCCCGCACCTCGGCGCAGGAGAACGTCGAACTGCCCCTGCTCTACCGTGGCATGGGTCGGCGCGAGCGCCACCAGGCCGCACGCAGGGCGCTGGCGCAAGTGGGCCTGACGGGCTGGGAGCACCACACGCCGGCGGAGCTTTCGGGCGGACAGCAGCAGCGGGTGGCGATTGCGCGGGCCATCGTCAGTGCGCCGCGCCTGCTGCTGGCCGACGAGCCCACCGGCAACCTGGACAGCACGCGCAGCCGCGAGATCATGGAGTTGCTGGCCGACTTCCAGCGCGAGCACCGCATCACCGTGCTGATGGTCACGCACGAGCCCGACATGGCCGCCTACGCCAGCCGTGTGGTGCGCTTCAAGGACGGCCTCGTCGACAGCGACGTGCAGCAGGCCCCGCTGCGCACGGAGGCCACGGCATGATTGGCGGCAACACGATCTGGCTCGCCCTGCGCGCGATCCGCCGCAACCTGATGCGCTCGGTGCTCACGACACTGGGGGTGGTGATCGGCGTGGCCGCCGTCGTGACCATGGTGACCGTGGGCAACGGCGCCACGCGTGCCGTGCAGGCGCAGATCGCCAGCCTGGGCAGCAACCTGCTGATGGTGCGCCCCGGGCAGCGCCTGGGCCCGGGTGCCGGCGGCGCAGGCGCGCCCGCCTTCAAGCTCGCCGACGTGCAGGCACTGGCCACGCAGATCGGCGGCGTCTCCAGTGCGGCGCCGGAGGTGCGTGCCGGCGCCACGGTCGTGGCCGAGAACCGCAACTGGGCCACCACCGTCACCGGCAGCAGCAACGACTACTTCACGGTCGGCAACTGGAAGCTCGCCACCGGCCGCCTGTTCGAGCCGCAGGAAGAAGCCGCCGGCGCGGCCGTGTGCGTGATCGGCGCCACGGTGCGCCGCGAGCTCTTCGGCGCTGACGACGCGCTGGGCCGCGCGATCCGCATCCGCCGCTTCGACTGCACGGTGATCGGGGTGCTGCAGTCCAAGGGCCAGGGCGGCTTCGGCATGGACCAGGACGACACCATCGTCGTGCCCACGGCGACGGCACAGCGGCGCATCACCGGCAGCACGCGCGTGAATTCCATCCTCGTCTCGCTGCAGCCCGGCAGCGATGCGCAGCGGGTGATGAAGAGCATTGGCGAGCTGCTGCGCGAGCGGCGCAAGCTCAGCCCGGCCGACCCCGACAACTTCAACGTGCTCGACACCCAGCAGATCGCGCAGACGCTCTCGGGCACGACCGAGCTGATGACCAGCCTGCTGGGTGCCGTGGCGGCGGTGAGCCTGCTCGTGGGCGGCATCGGCATCATGAACATCATGCTGGTGAGCGTGACCGAGCGCACCCGCGAGATCGGCCTGCGCCTGGCGGTGGGTGCGCTCGAACGCGAGGTGCTGGCGCAGTTCCTCGTCGAGGCGGTGGTGCTGGCCGCACTGGGCGGGCTGCTGGGCCTGGTGCTGGCCCTGGCAGCATCGCTGGGCCTGTCCACGCTGCTGCATCTGCCGTTCCAGTTCATGCCCGGCATCAACGCCCTGGCCTTCGCCTTCTCGGCCGTGATCGGCGTCGTCTTCGGCTTCATGCCCGCGCGCCGCGCGGCACGCCTGGACCCGATCGAGGCGCTGCGCCACGAGTAGGCGCCGCGCGCGGGGTCAGTCGGTGTAGCGGTCGAGGATGGCCAGCAGCAGCGGCAGCGCCACCGGCTTGGTGAGGTAGTCGACGAAGCCTGCGGCGCGCCCGCGCGCCAGGTCGGCCGGCAAGGTGTGCGCACTCACCGCGACGACCGGGATCGCGGCCGTCGCCGGGTCTTCGCGCAGCGCACGCATCACCGACCAGCCATCCATCTCGGGCAGGTTGATGTCCAGCAGGATCAGCCGCGGCCGCCACATGCGTGCCAGCTCCAGCCCGCGCGCGGGCGCCGTGGCGGCCAGCAGCTTCCAGCGCGGGCGCAGCGCGACCATGTGCTGCACCACCTGCAGGTTGACCGGGTTGTCCTCGATGCACAGCAGCGGCAGCGCCGCCGCCTCGGCCGGCGTGGGTGCCGCGCCCGTCTCGGGCAGGGCCGTCTCATCCTGCGCACGCACGATCGCCTCGGCCTTGGGCAGCCGCACCCAGAAGCGGCTGCCACTGCCGGGCTCGCTGTCCACGCCGATCTCGCCGTGCATCAGCTCGACCAGGCGCCGCGAGAGCGCCAGGCCGATACCGGTGCCCTCGATGGCGCTGCGGTCTGCGCCCAGGCGCTCGAAGGGCACGAACAGCCGCGCCCGCTGCGCGGCATCCAGCCCGGCCCCGGTGTCGTCGACGCAGATGCGCCAGTGGCTGGCCTCATCCAGCACCTGCAGCGTGATGCGCCCGTCGTCACGGTTGTACTTGACGGCGTTGGAGAGCAGGTTCAGCAGCACCTGCTTGAGCCGCGTGCGGTCGGCCAGGGCGCGCCGGCCCTCGCCGTTGGCGGGCACCGTGACGCTGATGCGCCGCGCCTGCGCCTGCGCCCGCACGAGCGCCAGGCAGTCCAGCAGCAGCGGCTGCAAGGCCACCGGCTCCACGCTCACCGTCAGGTGCCCCGATTCGATGCGTGCGAGGTCGAGCACGTCGTTGATGAGCTCGAGCAGGTGGCGCCCGGCCTGCAGGATGTGGCGGACCTGCGCCCGCGGCGCGCCCTCCTGCAGCTCCAGCTCGAGCAGCTGGCCAAAGCCGAGGATCG
>JADZCL010000046.1 GCA_020851615.1 Rubrivivax sp. | reverse complement strand
TCGCGTCCCCGCGTGACCAGCGGCTCGTAGATGTTGGCCAGGAAGCTGAGCTGGAAGGACTCCTGCAGCGAATGCGGGTCCATCGACAGCGCGTCGCCCTGGTTGGCCATGCGCAGGGTCTTGGCGCCGACCACGGCGGCGCTCAGGCAGGCGGCGGCCAGGGTGGCGGTGCGCACCAGACGCAGCAGCGTGGGGTTCATGCGGGACTCCTCGGTCGTGCACGACTGAAAATGAGTTTCCAGTCGCGGCGCCGATGTTACGGTCGCGCTCGCCCGTCGGGCCTGGGGAAGACCCGTGTGTCGTGCCCGCAGCCGGTTGCGGAAATTAGTTTTCTAACGGGGCGGCCTGCCGTGCCAGTTCGGGCATGCGCAGGAGCACGAGCCGGCCCGCTGCAAGCGCCTGGGCCAGTTCGGGCATGGGCGAGTCGGCCTCGACGTGGGCGCCGGCGCGCACGCCGACCCAGGCGTTGCGGCCGCCGCGCTTGGCTTCGTACAGGCACTGGTCGGCGAGCTTGACCGAGAGCTCCCAGCTCGCCTGCTGCGGCGCGTCGGGGTCCAGGGGGAAGGGCGCAAAGCCCAGCGAGCAGCTGCGATGCAGCACCCGGCCGTCGTCCACCACGAACGGGTGCGCGGCGACCTGGGTGCGGATGCGCTCTGCCAGCACCATGCCGGCCTCGATCGAGGTGTGTCGCGCCACGAGGAGGAACTCCTCGCCGCCCCAGCGCACGGCGGTGTCGCGGCAGACGCTGCGCAGGATCGTGCCGAACTGCTCCAGCACGCGGTCACCCGCAGCGTGGCCGTACTGGTCGTTGATGTGCTTGAAGTGGTCGATGTCGACCATGATGAACACCAGCTGCGACTCGTCGACCGTGCCGCCAGCCCAGGGCTCGGCCTGCGTGTGCGCACGGCGCAGCACGGCCATGTCCTCGGCGATGCGCTCGGCCAGGTAGCGCCGGTTCTTCAGGCCGGTGAGTGCGTCGGTGAGCGAGATCTCCGCCAGCGAGGTGTTGGCCTGCTGCAGCGCGCTATTGGCCTCGGAGAGCTCGCGGGTGCGCATGTCCACGAGCTGTGCCAGATCGCGGTTGCGTGCCCGCAGCGCGGCAGAGCGCCAGCCGGCCAGTGCCAACAGGGTCAGGCCGCCCAGCAGCACATAGGCCAGGTAGGCCAGCGGCGTGCGCGTCCAGGGCGGCCGGATGCGGAAGGCAAAGGCGTCCTCGGGGCCGACGCGGCCGAGGGCGTCGATGGCGCGCACCCGGAAGCGGTAGTCGCCCTCCCGCAGGTTGGTGTAGTCGAGGTAGGTCTCGGTCATCGGCGGGCTCCAGCCGCGATCCAGCCCCTCCAGCATGGCCTGGTAGCGCGGTGCGCGCCGCTCGAAAGTCGGTGCCGCGAACTCGAAACGCAATGCGTTGCGCTCGAAGTCGAGGGCAGGCGTCGCGTGCTGGCCCCCGCCGGCAAAGTGCAGGCTGCCGTCGCGGCCGGCCACCTTGCGCACCAGCGCCCGCGCCGGTGCGGCGGCGGTGCGAGGCCGCCGGTCCAGGCGGTAGACGCCTTCATCGCCACCCACCCACAGCGCGTTCGGCCCATCGGCGAGGAAGGTGGCCTGTGCCAGGCCGGTGAGTTCGGCCAGCGGCTGTGGGTCCCAGCGGTAGGCCAGGCCACCGGCACTCTCGGTGGGGCGGGCGACGCCGCTTTCCTTGAGCGTGCGGGTGTCGTCCTGGCTGTACATCCAGACGCCGCCCCGCGCATCCTCCACGAGCGGGAAGACCTGACGCAGCGGCTCGCCGAACAGCGCGGCATAGCGGGCATCGGGCACGAAGGCCGCACGGGTGTCGTCGAAACGGTAGACGCCGCGCGTGGTGGCAAACGCGGGTTGCCCCTGGACCCGGTGCACGAACACCGGGCCGACGGGCAGCCCCTGTTCGGCACGGAAGCGCCGCGCCGTGCTGCCGGACAGCGGCGTGGTCGCACCCGCCGCCTCCGGGCCCAGCGCGAGCACGCCCGACGAGAGCGTGCCCAGCCAGATGCGCCCGCTCTGCTCCTGCACGATGCTGCGCACCTCCTCGTCGATCCCGGGCACGATGCCTTCGTCGATCCAGCGCCCGTCTTGCAGGCGCATCGTCGCCAGGCCGTTCATCAGGCCCACGAAGAGGCGCTCCGGGTTGATGCGCGAGCGCGCCAGCGAAACCGTGTTCTGGGTCGAGGGGCGCACCATCCGCCAGCGGCCGCCGCGCAGTTCGTGCACTCCGTCGGCGCCGCCGACCAGCAGCGCGTCGTCCATGCTCACGAGGTCCCAGGTCTGTCCGCTCACCTGAGGCACTGCCACGAAGCGGCCGCTGCCGCCCGCGGCGGGCTCGAGCCGGTACAGGCCCTGCGTCGTACCCAGGTACAGGATGCCGGCGTGGCGGTGCATGGTGATGACGCTGCCTTCGACGCCGGCCAGGGCGCCGTAGTAGCTCAGCGCCCCGCTCACCTCGGCGTGGCCAAGGCCCTTGTCCAGGGCCAGCCAGAGGCTGCCCTGGCGATCCTCGAAGAGGTTGTAGACGGTTGGGCTTTGCAGGCCGCTGCCCTTGTCCAGCCGCCCGGCCAGGCGCCCCTGCGCGTCCAGCAGGAGCGCACCGCCCTGCAGCGTGCCCAGCGCCAGGCGGCCATCGCTCAGCCGGATCGCGTTGTAGATCTGCGCGCGGGCCAGCTCGGCGTCGACTTCGGTGCGCCAGGGCAGCATGCGCCCGTCCCGCAGCAGGTACCAGCCTTGCGTGCGCGTGGCGATGAGGAGTGCCCCGCGGTCGCTGCCATCGGCGTCCGGCCAGGGCAGCACCGCAGCCACCTTCTCGGTGGCCAGGCGTTCGCCCTGCGCGACGAGCTGCAACTCATCGTCCACGAGTTCCAGCAGGCCGCGTCCCACCTCGCGCAGGTAGAGACGGCCGCGCGCCATCTGGGCGATGTGAAAGCTCGATCCTGCATTCCACACGCGGGTCGTCTTGGCGGCAATGCGGATCACGCGCTTGAAGGTCGTGAAATAGATCCCCTCGCTGGTGGCGAAGGTGCTCCAGACATCGGCGAAATCGCGCTCGGCTGCGGGCACCCGCTCCAGCAGCGAGACGTAGTGCATGCGGCCTGCGGCGTCCGACTCCAGGTAGCCGATCTCGCCAATCGCGCCGACGTAGATGCGGCCGTCCTGGCCCAGCGCCAGCGAGCGGATCGTCGTGCGGTTGGGCGTCTTGATGGTGCGCCAGTTCACGCCGTCGTACTCGAGCACGCCGTCATCGGTGCTGCCGAAATACATCACGCCGCGCCGGTCCTGCACGATGGCCCAGTTCTGCCCGCTGGCTGGGTGACCGACGGCGTTGAACGTGCGCAGCAGCGGCTGCCCGGCATCCTCGCTTGCGGCGGCCGCCGAGGTCGCGCCCAGCGCCATGCAAGTGAGCGCCAGTGCGCACAGCAGCCGCCGTGCAAGGTGCATCCAACAACGATGTCGCGTTCTGCTGTCCATTGACCACACTGCAAGGATTCCAAGGCCCGCCCGCGGCCTGCCACTGACGATCCTCGCCAGCCAGTATCGGCGAGCCACGGGTGGACTTGAGTGGGCTCCGCCTGGGCGTCGGCCCAGGCCGGGAAGCAAGAGCCGGCCGGCTGCGTCTTCGTTCCTAGAATGGCGCTGCAACGACGATGCGCCGCGAGGCCGGCCGCCGTGCAGCTGCCACAAGAGGATTGCGTCGCATGGATGAGTACCCACCCGCCGACACCGCGCCAGGCCTGGATATCGGACGGCTCCTGCAATTGAGCGTGAGCTGGCTGCTTGCCGATCCGGACCGCGAGCGCTTCCTGCGCCGCATGGCCGAGGAAGGCCCGCGCCTTTTTGCCGAGCTGCTCACCGACGACTCCGCCCTGGTGCAGCGCGAGCCGACGGCGCATATCCGGCGTGCCGATGCGGCCCAGTTCTTCCGCAGCCTGGCCTGGGTGATCGCCTCCACGGTCCCGCTGCCCGGCGACGACTGGCAGCCGCGGCGCCTGCCCCTGCCGGGCCGCAACGACCCCTGCCTGTGCGGTTCGCTCAAGAAGTACAAGCACTGCTGCGCACCGCTCATGCAGCGTGCGCCGCGCCTGGATGCCGAGTTCATCGCCGCGCTCGTGGTGCAGGCCTTGCCCGCCAGGGACTGGGCTGCGCTGCCGGCCTCGCGCGTGCCGCGGCAGGCGGTGCTGATGGCTGCCCACGAGTTGCGCGAGCAAGGCCAGTCGCGCGACGCGATGCGCCTGCTTGAGCCCTGGGCGAAGCTGCCGCCGCCTTGGCGGGCCGACCAGGCCGACCTGCTGGACCTGCTGGCCGACCTCTACCTGGACCTGGGTCATCCGCGCAAGCGCAGGGCGCTGGCCGATGCGATGGTGGCCAAGGGCGACGCGACCGTGCAAAGCCTGGGCTGGCAGCGGCGCAGCATGATGGCCAGTGACGCCGGTGACCCGGCGGCGGCGCAGCAGGCCTTCGAGCGCGCGCAGCGCCTGACGCCCAATGACCCGCGCGTGGCCTTGCTCGAGGTGACGACGCTCGTGGGCACTGGCGAGCTCGACCGGGCGCACGAACGCGCGGCCTTCCACGTCCGCCGCCTCGAGCGGCTGCCGCAGGCCGCGCAGCTGGAGCGCGAGATCGAGGCCTTGCAGGCCATTGCGCGGGGTGAGTTCGATCACCTGCATCCCGATGCCGGCAGCGACGACGCAGATGACTCGGATGAAGAAGATGAGGATGGCGAGGGATTGCAAGCGCTCGACGCCGTGTTCGATGCACTGAACCAGTGGCTGTCGCAGCAGCGGCCGCCTCGCCTGCGGCTGGATCTGAGCGGCGCCAGCGCCAGCGACCTGGGTGAACTGCGGCCGGCGCGGCCGCAGGCGCGCGCGCTGCAGGCCTGGCGGGCGGCCTGCACGCCAGGCGGCGCGCAACCGGGCGAGGGGGTGGTGGAGCTCGATGCCCGCTGGCTGCAGCTGCAGGCGCACCCGCCGCTGCTCGACTGCTTCGAGGTGCTGGCCGAGATGATCGGCTTCCTCGACGCCGTCCCCTTCGGGCTGGCGGTGCCCGCACAGGCGCTGCTGCTGGCGCGCGCGCTGGCGCTGTGGACGCAGTTGCGGGAGCGCTATCCGCAGGCGCGCTGCGAATGGGGCTGGCTGGAGAACCGGCCGGCGTTGCGGCTGCTGGGCCGGCATGTGAGCCTGGATGCCTCGCCGCGCGCGGACACCAGCTTCGAGTGGCTGCGCGCGCTGGTCGAGGTGCTCAATCCGACCGACAACCAGGGCCTGCGCCAACGCCTGTGTGCCGTGCTGCTGCGCCGGGGTAACGTCGCGGCGGCCCTCGCGCTGGCCGAGCGCTACCCCGATGATTTCGTCGGCATGCAATTGCTGCACGCACTTGCCTTGCTCGCGTCCTCCCGCATGCCCGAGGCCGAAGCGATCCTGGCTGCTGCGCTGAAGGTGCAGCCGCACGTCGAGAAGCTGCTGCTGGCCGCGCGCGCGCCGCGCGTGCCCGATGTCGCCAGCTATCGCGTGGGCTCGGTGGAGGAGGCGCGCATCGCCGTGGCCGGCCAGCACGATCTCTGGCGCGAGCCGGCGGTGCGCGCGTGGCTGCGCCGGCGGCAGGCGCCGGATGGGCCTCTACAATTGACGTTGACGTAAACGTCAGCTTGCGCGGGGCGTGTGCGCGCGCACGAAGAGAACGAGCGATCACGCGCAGTCCTGCCGGAGACACCATGGCCACGCTCACGTCCAAGCTCAACGTCCGTTCCGAGGAGTTCAAGGCCGCGAGCACGCTGATGCGCCAGCAGGTTGGCGACCTCGGTGCGAAGCTGCGCCAGAACGCCGAGGGCGGCGGTGCGCAGGCGCGCGAGCGCCATGCCGCGCGCGGCAAGCTGCTGCCGCGCGAGCGGGTCGAGATGCTGCTCGACGCCGACACGCCATTCCTCGAGGTCGGTGCGCTGGCCGCGCTGGACGTCTACGACAACGCTGCACCTGGTGCCGGCCTCATCACCGGGGTCGGCCGCGTGGCCGGGGTCGAGTGCGTGATCGTCTGCAACGACGCCACCGTCAAGGGTGGAAGCTACTTCCCGCTCACCGTCAAGAAGCACCTGCGCGCGCAGGAAATCGCCCTGCACAACCGCCTGCCCTGCATCTACCTTGTCGACTCGGGTGGCGCCAACCTGCCCACGCAGGACGAGGTCTTCCCCGACCGCGAGCACTTCGGGCGCATCTTCTACAACCAGGCCAACCTGAGTGCCCAGGGCATTCCGCAGATCGCCGTCGTGATGGGAAGTTGCACGGCCGGCGGCGCCTACGTGCCGGCGATGAGCGACGAGGCCATCATCGTGCGCAACCAGGGCACCATCTTCCTGGGTGGGCCGCCGCTGGTGAAGGCCGCTGTCGGCGAGGTGGTGTCGGCCGAGGACCTGGGCGGTGGCGATGTGCATACGCGCTTGTCGGGCGTGGCCGACCACCTGGCCGAGGACGACCTGCATGCGCTGGCGCTGGCGCGGCGCATCGTGGGCAACCTCAACTGGCGCAAGGCACAGCCGCTCGTGCTGCGCCCGGCGCGGGCGCCACTGTTCGACCCGCAGGAGCTGCACGGCGTCATCCCGGCCGATCCACGAAAGCCCTACGACGTGCGCGAGATCATCGCCCGCCTCGTCGACGGCAGCGAGTTCGACGAGTTCAAGGCGCGCTTTGGGACCACGCTGGTGACCGGCTTCGCGCACCTCGAGGGCATGCCGGTGGGCATCGTCGCCAACAACGGCATCCTGTTCTCCGAGAGCGCGCAGAAGGGCGCCCACTTCATCGAGCTGTGCTGCCAGCGGCGCGTGCCGCTGATCTTCGTCCAGAACATCACCGGCTTCATGGTCGGGCGCCGCTACGAGAACGAAGGGATCGCACGCCACGGTGCCAAGATGGTGACGGCCGTGGCCACCGCCACGGTGCCCAAGTTCACGCTCATCGTCGGCGGCAGCTTCGGGGCCGGCAACTACGGCATGTGCGGGCGTGCGTACTCACCGCGCTTCCTCTGGATGTGGCCCAGCGCGCGCGTCTCGGTCATGGGGGGTGAGCAGGCCGCCAACGTGCTGGCCACCGTCAGGCGTGACGCCATCGAGGCCAAGGGCGGCACCTGGAGCACCGAGGCCGAGGCCGCGTTCAAGCAGCCCATCCTCGCGCAGTACGAGCACCAGGGCCACCCGTATTACGCCAGCGCAAGGCTGTGGGATGACGGCGTCATCGACCCGGCCGACACGCGCCGCGTGCTGGCCCTGTCGATCTCGGCGAGCCTGAATGCGCCGATCCCCGAGCGCCCGGCGTTCGGCGTCTTCCGCATGTGAACCCCGGCCCCGCACGCGCGATGTCCGAGGCCGTCGAGATCCGCCCGCTGGCCGCCCGCGATTCGCTGGCGGCGCTGACGAGCCTGCTGCACCGGGCCTATGCGCCGCTGGCCGTGCGCGGCATGAATCTGGGCGCGGCGACGCGGACGATGGCCGAGACCGAGCGCCGCGCCGCGCAGGGGCAGTGCTTCGTTGCCGAGCAGCGCGGGCGCGTCGTCGGCACCGTCACCGTGTGCGGGCCCTTCGACCTGGACGACGCGCCGTGGACCGAGGATGTGCCGCACTTCCGGGACCGCGACACAGCGCACTTCCACCAGTTCGCGGTCGATCCCGGCCTGCAGAAGCAGGGCATCGGGCGGCGCCTGGTCAGCGCCTGCGAAGACTGGGCACGCGCACGCAACTACCGGCGCGTGGCGCTGAACACGGCCGAGCCGGCCGTCGAGCTGCGTGCGCTCTATCGGCGGCTGGGCTTTGTCGAGGTCGCCCATGTGCAATGGGAGGGGCGCACCTACCGCAGCGTGATCATGGAGAAGGCGCTCGACGAGTCGCCGCTGCGCGCGCAGCTGCGGCTGCTGGCGCGCTATCACGTCTGGGCCACGCAGGAGCTGCAGCGTCAGCTGCAGGACCTGCCGGAGGCCGACTACCGGCGTGACCTGGGCCTGTTCTTTCGCAGCGTGCACGGCACGCTCAACCACCTGCTGCTGGTGGAGCGCGATGTCTGGCTGCCGCGCCTGCGGGAGGGGCTGTCACCGGCCATCGCGCTGGATCTCGAGCTGGAGGCCGACCGCGCGGCGCTGGCGCAGCAGGGGCTGGCTGCTGCACGCGCGTGGACGGCACTGCTTGACGACTGGCCCGAGGCGCAGCTGCTGGGTCTGGTGCACTACCGCCGCCGCAACGGCGAGGCCGTCGCGCTGCGAGGTGCGGCCGTGCTCACGCATGTGTTCAACCATGGCACGCACCATCGCGGGCAGATCAGCGCGGCGTTGACGGCACTGGGCCGTGCGGCCCCGGAGCTGGACCTGATCTACATGCTGCAACGCGAGCCGGAGATCGTGTGAGCGGGATCGAGATCCTGCGTCCCGAGGCGCACGTGGCAGAGGTCTGGCTGAACCGGCCGGAACTGCGCAATGCCTTCAACGCCGAGCTCATCGCCGGGCTGCGTGCGGCGATAGAGACGCTGTCGGTCGATGCCGACCTGCGCGTGATCGTGCTCGGCGGACGCGGCAAGGCCTTCTGCGCCGGGGCCGACCTGAACTGGATGCGCGCGATGGCCGACTACGGCTGGGAGCAGAACCGCGCCGATGCGCAGGCGCTGGCCGAGATGCTGTGGGCCATCGATGCCTGCCCGCTGCCCGTGGTCGGTCGCGTGCAGGGCGACTGCTATGCCGGCGGTGTCGGCCTGGCGGCCTGCTGCGACGTGCTGGTGGCCGCCGAAGGCGTGCAGTTCTGCCTCAGCGAGGCGCGCCTGGGTCTGCTGCCGGCGACCATCGGCCCCTACGTCGTGCGCGCACTCGGTGAGCGGGCCGCGCGGCGCTGGTTCCTGACGGCCGAACGCTTCGACGCTGCGCGCGCCCAGGCGCTCGGCCTGGTCCACGAATGCGTGGCGGCAAGCGCACTCGACGCTGCGGTGGGCGGCATCGTCAGGGCGCTGGTGGCCAACGGGCCACACGCGGTGCGGGCCTGCAAGCAGTTGGTGAAGGACGTTGCCGGAAGGCCCATCGACGCGACGCTGCGCGCGGACACCGCCTGCCGCATCGCCGACATCCGGGCCAGCGCGGAAGGGCGCGAGGGGGTACGCTCCTTCCTCGACAAACGGGAGCCGGCATGGAAAACCAACTGAGTGCCCTCGACATGACGCAGCTCGCCGCGCTGGCCGCGGCGCTGGGTTTTGGCAGCGGCATGCGGCTCTACGCGGTGGTCTTCCTCACCGGTGCGGCCGGGGCGCTGGGCTGGGTGCCGTTGCCCTCGGGGCTGGCGGTGCTGCAGAACCCCATCGTGCTCACGGTGGCCGGCGTCCTGGTGGCCATCGAGTTCCTCGCCGACAAGATCCCGGCGCTGGACACGCTGTGGGACACCGTGCACACCTTCATCCGCATCCCCGCGGGTGCGGCCCTGGCGGCGGCCGTCTTCGGCGGCGACCACGCCGCCTGGGCGGTGGTCGCCGGGCTGCTGGGCGGCACGCTGGCGGCGACCGCCCACACCGCCAAGGCGGGCACGCGCGCCGCGGTGAACACCTCGCCCGAGCCCTTTTCCAATGTCGGGCTGTCGCTGCTGGGTGACGTCTCGGTGCCGGCCCTGCTGTGGCTGGCGTGGGAGCACCCGCTGTGGTTCTTTCCGGTGCTGGCCGTGGTGCTGGTGCTGGCGCTCACGCTGATCGTGCTGACCTTCAAGTTCGTGCGCGCGCTGTGGCGGCGGCTGAGCGGCCGCGGCGCGACCCATCCTGCACCCGTCTGGCGGAGTTGAGCCGCGGAGAGCCGATGTTCCAGAAGATCCTCATTGCCAACCGCGGCGAGATTGCCTGCCGCGTGGCCGCCACCGCACGCCGCCTGGGCGTGCGCACGGTGGCCGTCTATTCCGACGCCGACGCGCGCGCACGCCATGTGCTGGCCTGTGACGAGGCCGTGCACATCGGCGCCAGTCCCCCGCGCGAGAGCTACCTGCTGGCGCGGCGCATCCTCGACGCCGCGCGCAGCAGCGGCGCCAGGGCCGTGCACCCGGGCTACGGCTTCCTGTCCGAGAACGAGGCGTTCGCACGCGCCTGCGCCGATGCCGGGCTGGTCTTCATCGGCCCGCCGCCGGCGGCGATCGCAGCGATGGGCGACAAGTCCGCCGCCAAGGCCTTGATGGCCACGGCCGGTGTGCCGCTGGTCCCCGGCTACCATGGGCAGGACAACGACCCCGCGCGCCTGGCGCGCGAGGCCGACGCGATCGGCTACCCGGTGCTCATCAAGGCCAGTGCCGGTGGCGGGGGCAAGGGCATGCGCCGCGTGGAGCGGGCGGCCGACTTCGCGGCGGCCCTGGCCAGCTGCAAGCGCGAGGCGCAGGTAGCCTTCGGCAGCGACCATGTCCTGGTCGAGCGCTACGTGACGCGGCCGCGGCACATCGAGATCCAGGTCTTCGGCGACAGCCACGGCAACGTCATCCACCTCGGCGAGCGCGACTGCTCGGTGCAGCGGCGCCACCAGAAGGTGCTCGAGGAGTCGCCCGCACCCGGACTCAGCGAGGCCCGGCGCGCGCAGATCGGCGCGGCGGCGGTGGCGGCCGCCAAGGCGGTCGGCTACGTCGGCGCGGGCACGGTCGAGTTCGTCGCCGAGGAGCTCGACGACGGCGACATCCGGGCCTACTTCATGGAGATGAACACGCGGCTGCAGGTCGAGCACCCGGTGACCGAGGCGGTGACCGGGCTGGACCTCGTCGAATGGCAGCTGCGTGTGGCCGCCGGCGAACGGCTGCCGCTGACGCAGGACGAGGTCAGCCTGCGCGGCCATGCGATCGAGGCCCGCATCTGCGCCGAGAACCCGGAGAAGGACTTCTTGCCCGCCACCGGCACGCTGCGGGCCATGCGCTGGCCTGCGCACGTGGGCTTCGTGCCCGACGCCGTGCGCCCGCGTGTGGACACGGGCTTCAGCGAAGGCGACTTCGTTGGCCCCCACTACGACTCGATGATCGCCAAGCTCATCGTCTGCGGCCAGACGCGCGCGCAGGCGCTGGCGCGGCTGGACGCGGCGCTGCGCGACACGCACATCGTGGGCCTGCACAGCAACGTCGCCTTCCTGCGCCGCGTCATCGGCACGCGCGCCTTTGCCACGGCCGACCTGGACACCGCACTGATCGAGCGCGCCCGCGGCGAGCTCTTCGGCCAGCCCTCGCTGCCGCCCGAAGTGGCTGCGGCCGGCGTGCTTGCGCACGTGCGTGCGCAGGAGCAGGGGCTGCAGGACGCAGACCCCTGGTCGCGGCGCGACGGCTGGCGGCTGCACGGCGGCGCGCAGCGCCGGCTGGACCTGATCGTGGACGGACAGGCGCTGCCGGTGCTGCTGGTGCGCCTGCACGACGGCAGCACGCTGCTGGAGATGGCCGGGCAGCGCTGGCCGATCGAGGCCCGGCCGCTTGGCGACGACGTGCACGCGGTGCGCCTGGGCGAACGCGAGCTGCGCCTTGCGGTCTATGCCGACGGTGAGCACTACAGCGTCTTTGCCGAGAGCGGCTCGGCGTGGGTGCAGCGGCCCGACCCGCTGGCGCGCACGGGCGAGCGCGCCAGCGACGGCGGCACCCTGGCCGCGCCGATGCCTGGCAAGCTGGTCGCCTTCCTGGTTGCCGCCGGTGACGTCGTGCGCCGCGGCCAGCCGCTGGCGGTGCTGGAGGCCATGAAGATGGAGCACACCATCAGCGCACCGCGCGACGGCCAGGTGGCCGAGCTCTTCTTCGCGCCCGGTGACCCGGTGGCGGAAGGCGCCCAGCTGCTGTGCCTGGCCGCAGAGGACCCGGTGGCCTCGTGATCCCCTCGCGCGTCACCTTGGTCGAAGTCGGCCCGCGCGATGGGCTGCAGAACGAGGCGCAGCCGGTTGCCACGGCGCAGAAGATCGAGCTCGTGCAACGCCTGCAGGCCGCGGGCTGCACCGAGATCGAAGTCACCAGCTTCGTGAGCCCCAAGTGGGTGCCGCAGATGGCCGACAACGCGGCCGTGCTGGGCGGGATCGCGCGCCAGCCCGGCGTGCGCTATGCGGCACTCGCACCCAACCTGCAGGGGCTGCAGGGCGCGCTGGCCGCCGGTGTCGACGAGGTCGTCGTGTTCGCCGCCGCGACGGAAGCCTTCAGCCGGCGCAACATCAACTGCTCGATCGCCGAGAGCATCGAGCGCTTCGCCCCGGTCGTGCAGGCCGCCCACGCTGCGGGCGTGAAGGTGCGCGGCGCGATCTCGTGCACGCTGGGCTGCCCCTACCAGGGTCACGTCAGCCCGGGTGAGGTCGAACGCGTGGTCGTGCTGATGAAGGGCATCGGCGTCGACCACTGCGGCATCGCCGACACCATCGGCACGGGCACGCCGCGGGCGGCGCAGGCGGTGATGGAGCGCGCGCTGGCGCACTATCCGCTGACTGAAGTGAGCGGCCATTTCCACGACACCTACGGCCAGGCGCTGGCCAACATCTACGCCTGCCTGGAGCTGGGCATCGCGACTTTCGACACCAGCATCGCCGGGCTGGGCGGCTGCCCCTACGCCAAGGGCGCCACCGGCAACGTCGCCACCGAGGATGTGGTCTTCATGCTGCACGGCATGGGCATCGCAACGGGCCTGGACCTGGACCGTCTGGTCGACACCGCGGCCTTCATCTCGAACGCGCTGGGGCGCGCCCCGGTGTCCCGCGTCAGCCGCGCCCTGCTGGCCCGCCGCAGCGGGCCGCAGGCAACATCATGACGCCTGACGACGGCCTGCAGGCGCGACCCGAAGGCTTCCAGCGCGTGGCGCGCGTGCTGGCCGAGCGCGGCCACCCGCATGCGCCGCTGTGGCTGGACACGAGCGCACGCACGAGCCAGGAGGCGGCCGATGCGCTGGGCGTGAGCGTGGGGCAGATCGCCAAGAGCGTGGTGTTCCGGCGCAAGGCCGACGATGCGGCGGTGCTGGTCGTGGCCAGCGGCGACCGGCGCGTGGACGAGAAGCGTGTGGCCGCGATCACCGGGGCGCTGGCGCGCGCCGATGCCGACTTCGTCAAGGCTGCCACCGGCTTCTCGATCGGTGGCGTCTCGCCGGTCGGGCATGCCGTGGCGCCGGTGCTGCTGATCGATCGCGAGCTGTTCCGCTTCGAGCTCCTGTGGGCGGCGGCCGGGCACCCCAACGGGGTCTTCCCGCTCTCGCCGCAGCAACTCGTGGCCCTCACCGGTGCGCCGGTGGCCGACGTCGTGCAGGAGCCCCGACCCGCATGAAGACCATCACCTTCTGGTTCGATCCGATATCGCCGTTTGCCTATCTTGCCTTCGAGCGCCTGCCCGAAGTGCTGCAGGGCACGAGCCATGCGGTCCAGTACCGGCCCGTGCTGCTGGCGGCGCTGCTGCAGCAGCATGCCAACAAGGGCCCCGCGGAGATCGAGCCCAAGCGGGCCTGGACGCTGCGCCATGTGCATTGGCTGGCGCAGCGGCATGGGATCGGGCTGGATACGCCGGCGGAACACCCGTTCAACCCGCTGCCCCTGCTGCGCCTGGCGCTGGCTTGCGGGCCCAACCGCCGTGTCGTCGAAGCCATCCTGCGCCATGTCTGGCAGGGCGGCGCGCACGCCGACGCGCCGCAGCGGCTGGCGGCGCTGCAGGCCGAGCTTGCGCCCGCGCGCGACCCGAACTCGGCGGCCGTGAAGGACGAACTGCGCGCGCTCACCGCCACGGCCCTGGCGCAGGGGGTCTTCGGCGTGCCCAGCTTCGAGCTCGAGGGCCGTCTTTTCTGGGGCCTGGATGCCCTGCCGATGCTGGCCGATGCGCTGCACGGTGCGCCCTGGTTCGACGGCCCGGCCTGGGCCCGCGAAGGGGCCCCGCGCCCGGGCGTGCGGCG
>JADZCL010000045.1 GCA_020851615.1 Rubrivivax sp. | reverse complement strand
CGCTTGCTGGTCATCACGCTGGTGAGGTTCAGGCGCCCGAACTCGTGCTGGTGCGGGAGCTCGAAGATGTTGGGGCTGCGCTCGTCGAGTGCATGCGCCAGCAGCGGCGTGAACTGCGCGGTGTGCGACAGCAGGAGCGCGAAGAAGCCGGGCAGGTCGCGCAGCACCGCGTCGCGGTCATGTTCCCAGCGGGTGAACAGCGCGCGCAGCTGCGCCTCGGGTTCGCTGGCGAACAGCTTGTGCGCGTGGTTGTGGCAGTGCAGGGCGAATTCCTTGCCGGCCTCGATGCCCTGCGCCGCAATGGCCTCGACGAGCGCGCGGGCACGCTCGAACTGCGGGGCACGCAAGATGGGCACGATGCGCTCGAGCGTCCAATCGTAGAAGGGTCGCTGGTCCTCGAACTCGAGCGTGCAGATGCTGTGCGTGATCTGCTCCAGCGCGTCCTCGATCGGATGCGCAAAGGCGTACATCGGGTAGATGCACCAGCGGTCGCCCGTGTTGTGGTGGGTGGCGCGCTTGATGCGGTAGAGCGCCGGGTCACGCAGGTTGATGTTGGGCGACGCCATGTCGATCCTGGCGCGCAGCACCATCGCGCCGTCGGCGTGCCGGCCGTCCTTCATCTCGCGCAGGCGCGCAAGGTTGTCCTGTGCGCTGCGTTGCCGATACGGGCTGTCGGTGCCCGCGCGGGTGAAATCGCCGCGTGTGGCCTTGATCTGCTCGGCACTCTGTTCGTCGACATAGGCGTGGCCGGTCTGCACGAGGTACTCGGCGGCCCGGTACATGAAGTCGAAGTAGTCGCTGGCGTAGAAGAGGTGGCTGGTGCCGTGCGCCTGCCAGCTCCAACCCAGCCAGTGCACCATCTCGACGATGGCGTCCACGTACTCCTGCTCCTCCTTCTCGGGGTTGGTGTCATCGAAGCGGAGGTGGCATACGCCGCCGTAGTCGCGCGCCAGGCCGAAGTTCAGGCAGATGCTCTTGGCGTGCCCGATGTGCAGGTAGCCGTTGGGCTCGGGCGGGAAGCGGGTGCGGATGCGTGCGGGGTCCAGCGGCCCCGCGGCGTGGTGCGTGCCGTCGCCAGGGCTGCCGGCGAAGCGCCAGTTGCTGTGCGTGCCGCGGGCGAGGTCGCGCTCGATGAGCGTGCGCAGGAAGTTGCCCGGCTTGGGCTCGTCTTTTGCAGGGGCGGCCATGGCGTGAGTTTATCGGCGCTGCCGGCGCGCCCCAGGGGCCCGCGCGGGTGTCACGCGCGGCCGAAGGCCAGCACCGCGTTCGTGCCGCCGAAGGCAAAGGAGCTGCTGATCGCCGCCTGCAGGCCAGCTGCCGCGCAGTCGCCCGGCGCCACGAGGTTCAGCGGGCACAGGGGCTCAACGGCGCCACCGTGCAGGTTGGGTGGCAGACGCTGCTCCTGCAGCGCGAGGATGGTCACGATGGCCTCCAGCGCACCGGCCGCGCCAAGCAGGTGCCCGTGCATGGCCTTGGTCGAGCTCACCCGCAACTGGGGCAATGCCGCACCGAAGACCTGCGCCAGGGCCTGCGACTCGACGACGTCGCCGATCTTCGTGGCCGTGCCGTGGGCGTTGCAGTAGCCCACATCGGTGGGCTTCAACCCGGCGTCGCGCAGCGCCGCCTGCAGGGCGCGCGCCTGCCCGGCCGCATCGGGCTTGGTCAGGTGCGTGGCGTCGCAGCTCGTGCCGTAGCCCAGCAGCCGGGCGTGTACGCGGGCGCCGCGTGCGCGTGCGTGGGCGGCGCTCTCGAGGACGAGAAAGGCCGCCCCCTCGCCGAGTGCGAAGCCGCAGCGGTCGGCCGCGAAGGGTCGGCAGGCCCGCGCCGCGGCGTGCGGCGCGGCGGGGTCGAAGTCGGCCAGCGTCTGCATCGCCTGCCACGCCGCAATCACGCCGGGCACGATCAAGGCCTCGCTGCCGCCGGCCAGCGCGAGGTCGATGTCACCGCGGCGCAGCGCGTGCAGTGCTTCGCCGATGGCGATCGCCGAGGAGGCGCAGGCGATCGACCAGCTCAGCACCGGCCCCTGCACACGTTGGCGGATGGCCACGTGCGCCGCCGGCGCATTGGCCATGAAGGCGGGGATCGTGAGTGGAGGCACGCGGCCGCCGGCCATGCCGTTGCGATAGGCCGTGTCGATGGCCGCGGCCCCGCCCATGCCGCAGCCCATGAAGACGCCCATGCGCGTTGGATCCAGACCCTGTGGTGAGCCGGCGTCGGCCAGCGCCTGTTCGGCGGCAGCCACGGCGAGCTGGCTGACGCGATCGACACCGGCCAGTTGCAGCTTGGTGAACCAGCGCGCTTCGTCGAAGGCGACCGTCGCGGCTGCCGCCGGGCGCGCCAGCGTGTCGGCAAACACCGGGCGCAGCGTGGAATCGCCGCGGCAAAGTGCTGCAAATGACGCGTGTGGATCCTCGCCGTGTGGCGACTGCAGGCCCAGGCCCGTGACGACGATCATCAGGGTTGGCGTTGTCCGAGGCGACGCTCAGGCTGCAGTGGCCTTGGTGGCCTCGGCGCCCTTTTCTGCCCGCTGCGCATCGATCAGGCCGGCCAGTTCGGCCAAGGTGTCGACGTCGGGGTTGGCGTCCAGCGTGATGGCAAAGCGCTCCTCGACCTCGAAGATGAACTCGACCAGCGCCAGCGAGTCGATGCCGCTGCCGCGCATCGATGCCTGGGGGTCGAGCTGTGCCGGCGTGATGCCATACTTGCTCTCGATCAGCGCTTGCAGCTCGGCCAATGAACTCATGCGGCGATCATAGCGGCTGGCCTCGTGGGGGCGACGCGAGCGGGCTGGCCAGACGTGGCGAAATGGCGCCGAAGAACCCACCCAGCGCGGCCCCGGCGAGCACGTCCAGAACGACATGCTGACGCACCGCCAGCGTCGACCAGGCGATGGCCAGCAGCCAGGCGAGGTTGAGCAGATGCAGCGGCCACGGTGCGCCCGCGGCCGCGAGCACCCGACGCAGCCACATGGCGCTGAACACGGCCACCGCCACGTGCAACGAGGGGCAGGCGTTGCCCGCGGCGTCGATGCCGCGCAGCAGTGCAAAGCCTGCATGCGTTGCGAGGTCGACGTCGGCCCGCTGCGCCATCTGCGGTATGGCTGTCGGCCAGAGCAGGAAGCACAACAGGCCGCTGCCGCACAGCAGGGCGGCCCAGGCGCCGTAGCGCAGCGCCGCGGCGACGGTGGGCAGCAGGGCCGGCGCCAGCCCGACATAGATCCACAGCGAGACGTAGGCCCAGATCGCGCCGGGCTGGAAGGGGATCCAGTGGTCCAGCGCCGTCAGCGGCATCACCGTCACGGGGCGCACCGGTTCGCGCAGCAACTCGAAGTAGGCGATGAAGAACAGCCAGGTGAAGAGGCTGATGCCGACGATCTTCAGCAGCGGATGGTGGCGCCATTGCCGTGCCAGCGTCTGCGCCCAGGGCCGGGCGATGGGGGGGGCTGGCTGGCGGGCGGTCCCGGGGCCCCGGGGGCCGGGGGGATGGCTGCGGTCGGTGAGATCGGACAAGGGTGTGCCGCCTGGGTGGCCGGGGACCCGGCGCTTGCGACGCGCGAGCGTATCACCGCGCTGCGGCACTGATAATCGGGCCCGCCTGTGCCTTCCCCCATGGTTTTCCGGCTCCGCTCCCGTTCTGGCGCTGCCGCGGCAGTGCCGCTTTGCCTGCTGCTGGCCGTGCTCGCGCGTGCGGCGCCGGCGGCCAGCGAGCAGCCGCTGTGGGAACTGGGCGTGGGCGTGGCTGCGCTGAGCCTGCCGCATTACCGGGGCGCCGAGCACGCGCGCAACTGGCTGCTGCCGATCCCTTACGCCGTTTACCGCGGCGAGTTCCTGCGCGCCGACCGCGAGGGGCTCAAGCTGCTGCTGCTCGAAGGCGAGCGCCTGCATTTCGATGTCAGCGCCAATGCCACGGCGCCGGCGGCAAGTGCCGATGAACCGGCACGCCACGGCATGGCCGATCTCGATGGCACGCTCGAACTCGGGCCCAACCTGAACTGGCGGCTGGCCGCGGGGCCGGGCTGGCGCCTCGAGGCGCGGCTGCCGCTGCGCGCGGCGGTGACGCTGTCGAGGCACCCGCGCGCGATCGGCTGGTCGGCCCTGCCCAACCTGAACCTGGATCGCGTCCAGGGGCCCTGGCGCCTGGGCGCGCAAGTGGGCGCGCTGCTGGGCAGCCGCCGCTACAACGGCTACTTCTACGATGTCTCTGCCGCAGACGCCACGCCGACGCGGCCGGTCTATCAGGCGGGCGCAGGCCGCGCGGGCTGGCAGGCGACGCTGTCGGTCTCGCGGCGCGACGGCGCGCGCTGGTTCGGCGCCTTCGTGCGGGCCGATACCCTGGCCGGCAGCGCGCTGCGCGCCAGCCCGCTGGTGCGCCGTACCGGCAACCTGACCTTCGGACTGGGCGTCTCCTGGGTGCTCCTGCAGTCGGGGCAAAGCGTGCCCGATCGCGATGAGCTCCGCTGAACCCGACCTCGATCTGCAGCGGCCGCAGGGGGTGCCGCTGCTGGCGCGGCGCGGCATGCGCCCGCTGGCCTGGCTGACGCTGCAACTGCTGCTGCTGCTCCTGGGCGTGATGTCGCTGGGCTGGAACCTGCTGGCCCTGCCCTTGCTGGTGCTGCCGGCAGCGCACGGGCGCGTGCTCGGGCGACGCGTGATCGCTGGCGCCTATGCGTGGTACTGGCGCGTGGCCGCGCGCAGCGGCCTGCTGCAGATGGATGCCAGCGTGTTGCGGCCGCTGGCGGCCGAGCGCGGGCTCGTCGTCGTCGCCAACCATCCGAGCCTGCTCGATGCGCTGATGCTGGTGGCACAACTGCCGCGGGCGGCCTGCGTGATGAAGGCCGAACTCCTGCGCAACCCCTTCCTCGGCGCAGGCGCACGCCTGGCGCACTACATCGACAACCGCTCGGCGCATGGCATGGTGTCGCAGGCCGTGGCCGAGCTGCGCCTGGGTGGGCAGCTCGTCCTCTTCCCGGAAGGCACGCGCACCACCGAGCATCCGGTCAATGCCTTCGGGGCCGCGGCGGGGCTGATTGCCAAGCACGCCCGCGCGCCCGTGCAGGCGGTGTTCATCGAGACCGATTCGCCCTACCTGGGCAAGGGCTGGCCGCTGTGGCGGCTGCCGCCGCTGCCGATCGTCTTCACGGTTCGGCTGGGTCGGCGCTTCGATCCGCCGTGCAACCCGCAGGCCTTCCGCACCGAGTTGCAGGCCTATTTCGCCGCCGCGCTGCAGGCGTGCCCGCGGCCCACGCGCCGATGAAGCCGGTTGCCGCCTCGGCCAGTCATTTGGTCCTGATCCCCAGCTACGACACCGGTGCGCGCGTCTACGCAACCGTCCGCGACGCGCGCGCGCAGTGGTGCCCGGTTTGGGTCGTCGTCGACGGCAGCAGCGATGGCACGGCACAAGGCCTGCTGCAGATGGCACAGGCCGACCCCGGGCTGCGTGTCTGGGTGCTGCCGCACAACCAGGGCAAGGGCGCAGCGGTGCTGCATGGGTTGCAGCAGGCGCAGGCGGCCGGGTTCACGCACGTGTTGACGATGGATGCCGACGGCCAGCATCCGGCGGACTGCATCCCGGCCTTCATGCAGGTGTCGCTCGCGCATGCGCAGCAGATGGTGCTCGGGCGCCCGGTCTTCGACGCCAGCGCGCCGCTGTTGCGGGTGCGCGGGCGGCGCATCTCCAACGCCTGGACCAACCTGGAGACGCTGGGTGCGGGTGTCGACGATTCGCTGTTCGGCTTCCGTGTCTATCCGGTGGCCCCACTGCTGCGCGTGATGCAGGGCCAGCGCTGGATGCGGCGCATGGATTTCGATACCGAGGCCGCCGTGCGCCTGTGCTGGGCGGGCGTGAAGCCGCTCAACCTGGATGCGCCGGTGAAGTACTTCACGGCCGCCGAAGGCGGCGTCTCGCACTTCCGCTACGGGCGCGACAACCTGCTGCTGACGTGGATGCACACGCGCCTGGTGCTGGGCTTCGTGCTGCGGCTGCCCCAGCTGCTGTGGCGCCGCCTCATGCGGCGCCCGCCCTTCCAGGCCTGAACACCGCTCACGGGCGCGGCGGCAGCGGGTTGGCACCAGCCAGCAGCTGGGTCTCGTCGCCAGGCCCCGCGGTGCAATCTGGACCCAGAGGGCGCCAGCCCCGGCGCACGACGATGCGCGTGTCGTCGTGGCACAGCTCGATGCGCTCGGTGCCGGGGATCTGCCGCTGCACGAAGGCCTCGATCGACGCCGGCATGCTGACCCGGTAGACAGCCGCCGCCTGGTCGCCCTCGGGGTGGTCGACATGGTGCAACAGCGGCACGAAGACCGACAGCAGGTACACCCAGGGCGAGCCGGTGAAGGCGTGCGGCTCGTAGCCGTGGGCCTGCAACCAGGCCTGCGCCTGTGCGCGCGTGCGCAGCGCATCGCCCGCGCCGGGCTGCAGGTCTGGCCCGGCCAGGGCGACGGCCAGCAGCTCGGCCACCCATTGGTTGCAGTTCTGGTAGATCGTCGAGAACGCGTAGGCGTTGGCGCTGTAGTGCGCGCCCAGCAGGTGCAGCGCCTGCCGGCGGTCGAGCGCCACCGCCCGCAGCGCCGCCGTGGGGGCCGGCGGCAACAGCAGCAGGGTGACGTGGGCTTGCGCCTGCTCATCGGCGGCAAGCAGGAAGCCGGCCAGGCCCTGGTCGAACAGGCGGGGCTGCCCTTCGTCGCAGGCGTAATAGAGCTGGCGCACCGACCAGGGCGTGTTCGGGCTGTCGCGCAGGCTGATGCCGGCGTGCGAGTCGCGCAGCCCGAAACGGGCGAGGTCCAGGCCCGAGCGCGCGATCAGCGCCGCCGACCGACCCGATTCCTGCAATTCCTGGCGCAGCCGGGCCACGAATTGCAGCCGCTGGTCCTGCAGCGTCGCGCTCAGCGGATGGCTGGCCTCGCACAGGCCGCTGCCGCTGGCCTGCAGGCCCGCATGCGCCGCCGGCACCCCAAGCAGCGCGGCGCCGGCGAGCAGCACCGTGGCAACGCTGCGGGGCTGCCAGGCGGCACTCACAGCCGCACCAGCACCGACTGCAGCTCCTTGTACCAGGGGTCGTCCAGCAGCAGGAAGAAGGCCTGCTTGGTGTCTGCACGAGCCAGTTCGTAGCCGTAGGGCCGCTGGCGCGCGGCCACCACCTCGCCCACGGCGACGCCCCCGGCCTGTACTGCGCGCGTGGGCATGTGCAGCACCAGTTCGCCGCGCGCCCCGGTGCCTGGCACCGCCTGCAGCGTGACCTCCTGCAGTTCCGGGGCGACCGACGCGACCTGCGTCACGCGATAGTCGCCCTGCGCCACCGGACGTCCGGAGGAGCTGTCACTCGAGCGCTTGAGCGAGTTGGTGATCGAGCGCGCCGATACATCGACGCTGTCCGAGACGGCGGACGAGGTGGCGACGGTGGCGGTGGCCGGGAGGGCCGCGACGAGCGCCAACGAGGCGAGTACGGCGACGGCGCGCAGCCGGGCAATCAGGGTGGGCTTGGACATCGTGGCGTGGCGGCAGTTGCGGGGTGGGTGGGGCAGGGGATGCAGACCATGACGCTTCAGATCATGCCGCCGTTGACCGAGATGACCTGTCCCGTGATGTAAGCGGCCTCGGGCCCGCACAGGAAGGCCACCAGCGCCGCCACCTCGGCGGGGCGGCCGGCGCGCTGCACCGGCACGAGGCGCTTGATGGTCTCGGAGTCGAAGCCGGCGGCCATCGGCGACTCGATGATGCCCGGGGCGACCGCGTTGACGGTGACGCCGCGGCTGGCGAGTTCGAGCGCCAGTGCCTTGGTCGCGCTGTGCAGGGCCCCCTTGGCGGCTGCGTAGTTGACCTGGCCGCGGTTGCCTGCCACTGCCGCCACCGACGAGATGCTGACGATGCGCCCCCAGCGCGTGCGCAGCATGGGCAGCACCAGCGGCTGCGTGACGCGGAAGAAGCCGTTGAGCGAGACGTCGATGACGCGCTGCCACTGCGCGGGCCGCATGCCCGGGAAGACGGCGTCGTCATGGATGCCGGCATTGTTGACGATGATCTGCACCGGTGCGGCCTCGAGCATCGCCGCGGTGGCGTGCTGCACGGCGGCGTCGTCGGTGAGGTCGAAGACGATCGGCTCGGCGCTGCCCCCGGCGGCAGCGATCGTCGCGGCCAGCTCCAGCACCGCCTGCGGCCGTGAACTGGCATGCAGCAGCACGTGCGCGCCGTCGGCAGCCAGGCGGGCCGCGATCGCGCTGCCGATCGCCCCGCTGGCGCCGGTGACGAGCGCGCGCCTGCCGTGCAGCGGGGCGCTCATGGCGTGAGGGCGGTATCCAGCACGACCGCCAGGCGCCCCTGCAGCAGCAGGCCGCCGCCCTCGTCGTGCACCGTGACGCGGTAGGCGACCTGGCGCGCGTCGCCCGCCAGGTGCTCGGCGCCGACGATCAGGTCGCCCTCGATCGTGTCCAGCCGGCTCACGTGCATGCGCACGTCGCGGGCACTGGCGATGTAGCCGGGCCGGCCGATGACGCCTTCGCGCACGTTGAGCGCGCCGTGCAAGGCCATCGCCTGCGCAGCGTATTCGATCGCCACCGGCGCGTGCAGCACGCCGTCGAGCGCCAGTGGATGGTCGGCGGCGCGATGGCTGTGCGTGCGGCAGCGGATGTGCGTGGGCGTGCACTCGAGCACCGCTTCCAGCAGGCACATGCGGCCCTGGTGCGGGATCAGTCGCGCGATCTCGAGCGGGCTGGCGGGCAATGTCTTCATCGTCATCCTTGCGCGTGCACGTCCACGGCGAGAGCCTGCTGCGGCAGGCCCTCGATCACCAGCGCGGCCGCCGGTGCAGCGGCCAGCGCCTGCAACAGCGGCAGCGCGCGCGCTGCCGGGATGGCCGTGCGCAGCGCCTCCAGCGGCGGGTGGGCGCAGTGGGTGGCCCCGGCTGCGCCGGCCAGCCTGAGCGTCAGGCGGCGCCCGCCCTCTGGCACCAGCACCAGGGCCACGGCGAAACTGTCGGGCAGCGGCCGCACGGCATGCAAGGGCTCGGGGTAGGGTACGTCGCAGGCGACGAGCAGGATGGGCGCGCTGGCGCACACGCACTGCGCGGCGGCTTCGAGCAGGCCGGCGGCAAAGCTGGCGTCGAAGGCCCCCAGGCTGGTCGACGCCGTCATGGCGTGGGTGGCGATGTGCCAGGTGCCGGCGGCCACGTTGTGCACCGAGTTCGTGAAGCGCGTTGGCGAGATCACCCGCTCGGGCGTGGCCAGCGCCTGGCACATCGCGTGGCAGTTGGCCGGATCCCCGGTTGACGACGTGAACACGGTGGCCAGCGCCGTCGGTGCGATGCCGGCCGCCGCCGCGGCGGCCTCGGCGACGACGACTGAGGCCTTGACGACGGTGCCGGCGCGGCGGCGCTCGGTGGCCGGCAGCAGCTCCGGGGCCGGCACGATCGTCGGCTGCGGCTGCCACCGTGCGGGCTGGCGCAGCAGCGGCGCTGCCTGCTCCCAGTCGGTCAGCCCCGGTCCCAGCAGGGCGATGCCCTGCACGCCGACCGTCAGCAGCGCGCTCATCACGCGGCTCCGAACACGAGGCAGCAGTTGCTGCCCCCAAACCCGAAGCTGTTGCTGGCCACGCGCGCCAACGGCGCCTGCAGCGGCTGCAGCAGGTAGTCGATGGCCAGCGCCGGGTCGCGCTCGCGCACGTTCAGTCCGGCCGGCGCGATGCCGCACTGCATGGCCAGCATCGAGATTGCCGCCTCGACGCCGCCGGCGGCGCCCAGCGTATGGCCGGTGTAGCCCTTCGTGCTGCTGCACGGCGTGCGTGCACCGAAGACGGCGTGCACGGCCAGCGCCTCGGCGGCGTCGTTGCCGGGCGTGCCCGTGCCGTGCAGGTTGATGTAGTCGATGGCCGCGGGCGTGCAGCCGGCCT
Source organism: Rubrivivax sp. (assembly GCA_020851615.1). GTDB lineage: Bacteria > Pseudomonadota > Gammaproteobacteria > Burkholderiales > Burkholderiaceae_C > Rubrivivax. The sequence continues at coordinate 537 of JADZCL010000045.1, read as the reverse complement.
GCGCCAGCGCCTGGCGCATCGCCAGTGCGGCGCCGGCACCCTCGGGGTGCGGGCTGCTCATGTGGTGGCCATCGCTGCTCTCGCCGCAGCCCAGCAGCCAGGCCTGCGGGGCGGGCGCATCCCGCTCGAGCAGCGCGAAGGCCGCCGCCTCGCCGATCGACAGGCCCTTGCGGGCGATGTCGAAGGGGCGGCATATGTCGTGGGCCACCAGTTCCAGCGAGGCGAAGCCGTAGAGCGTCGTCAGGCACAGGCTGTCGACGCCGCCGACGACCGCCGCGTCGATGAGACCCAGCCCGATCATGCGTGCGGCCTGACCGAAGACCTTGGCGCTGGAGGAGCATGCGGTACTCACCACAGCGGCCGGCCCCTGCAGCGCGCAGCGCTCCCGCACGTAGCGGGCCAGCGAGTACGTGTTGTGCGTCTGCCCGTAGTGCAGGTCGGCGGGCAGCGCGCCGCTGGCCACGTCGCGGCGGCGATAGGCCTGCTCGGTCTGCAGGATGCCTGCGGTGCTGGTGCCGAGGAAGACGCCCACACGTG
>JADZCL010000044.1 GCA_020851615.1 Rubrivivax sp. | reverse complement strand
GCGTGCGGATGCGGCGAGCGCAGGATGCGCCCGCACAAGGCGTCGGTGGCGGGCAGGTCGGCGGTGTACTTGGCGCGCCCGGTGACCTTCTCGACGCCGTCGATCAGCGGCGTGCGCACGCCGACCTGGCCGGTGCGCATCTTCTGCAGCTTGGCGATGCTCATGGCGCGGCCTTTCGTGCCGCCGCCGCGGTCTGCACCGATTCGATGATCTTCGTGTAGCCGGTGCAGCGGCACAGGTTGCCGCCCAGCGCGGCCTTGATCTCGTCGACACCCGGGTCGGGGTTGCGGCGCAGCAGCGCCTCGGCGGTGGTGATCATCCCGGGCGTGCAGAAGCCGCACTGCGCGCCCAGCTTCTCGTGGAAGGCCTGCTGCAGCGGGCTCATCGTGCCGCCCTGCGTCAGGCCCTCGACCGTCTCGACGCGCCGGCCCTGCACCTGCAGCGCCAGCGTCGAGCACGACAGCCGCGGCTGGTCGTCGACCAGCACCGTGCAGGCCCCGCACTCGCCGCCGTCACAGCCCTGCTTGGTGCCGGTGAGGCCGACCACCTCGCGCAGGTAGTCCAGCAGCAGCAGGCCGTCGGGGATCAGGTCCTCGCGCTCGCGGCCGTTGACGACGATGCCGAGGATGCTGCGCGGACGCTTCTTCGCGCCTGGTGAACCCGCAGGCGACGCTGCACTGCGGGCGCCGGCCTGCGCCGTGGGGGTTGTCATCGGCGGTCTCCTGCTGTCGGGTGAACAGATTGTTGGATAGGTCAACATTCTCCCGGCTCGGGCCGCCGGCCCGTTGCGATGGATCAAACGCGGACGCCCCCGCCACCCCCGCCCGGCGAACCGCAGGCGGGGGTGGCGGGGGCGTGTCGAGCGCCGGGGCGCCGGAATCAGGCTGCCGCGGGGGCGTCGCCGAGCTGGAACACCGCAACGGCCGACGTGAGCCGCCCGGCCTGCTCGCGCAGCGACTCGGCGGCGGCGGCCGACTGCTCGACCAGTGCGGCGTTCTGCTGCGTCATGCGGTCGAGCTGGGTCACCGCACCGTTGACCTGGCCGATGCCGTCGCTCTGCTCGCTGGCTGCGGCGGTGATCTCGCCGATCATGTCGCACACGCGCTGCACCGAGCCGACGATCTCGCCCATGGTCGAGCCGGCCTGCTGGACCAGACGGGTGCCGGCCTCGACGCGGTCGACGCTGTTGCCGATCAGGCTCTTGATCTCGCGTGCGGCTTCGGCCGAGCGCCCAGCCAGGCTGCGCACCTCGCCGGCCACGACCGCAAAGCCGCGGCCCTGCTCGCCCGCGCGTGCGGCCTCGACAGCGGCGTTGAGCGCCAGGATGTTGGTCTGGAAGGCGATCCCGTCGATGGTGCCGATGATGTCGGCGATCTTCTTCGAACTGGTGTTGATCTCGTCCATCGTCGTGACGACCTGCGCGACGACATCGCCGCCGCGCTGCGCGACCTGGGCCGCCGAGTGCGCGAGCTGGTTGGCGGTGCTGGCCGAATCGGCCGTCTGGCGCACGGTCTGCGTCAGGTGCTCCATCGAGCTGGCGGTCTGCTGCAGGTTGGCCGCGGTCTGTTCGGTGCGCTGGCTCATGTCGGCGTTGCCGCTGGCGACCTCGGTACTCGCCAGCTGGATGCTCTGGCTGGCCTGGCGCACCTGCTGCACGAGTTGCTGCAGCGCGCCCTTCATGCCGTCGAGTTCACCCAGCAGGCTGCGCTCGGCGCCGGCGGGCACCACCAGCTGCTGCCCGAGTTCGCCTGCGGCAATGCGGCGCAGGACGTCGCGCACGGCCGCCGGGTCGCCGCCCAGCTCACGCTGCACGGTGCGGCGGGAGAACCAGGTCAGGGCAACCGCGCAGGCCAGCGCCAGCACCGCCAGCCCGGCCGCCAGCCACTGCGTGTTGCGCGCACTCAGGTCTGCGGCTTGCTGCGCGGCCTGCGCACGCTCGCCGGCCTTGGCGATGAGCTTCTGCAGCGTCACGTGGAGTCGGTTCCAGGCCGGTGCCTCTTGCTCCATGATCGTCATCAGCACCTCGCCGGGGCTGTCGACGATCATCTCGACGATGGCCAGGTGCAGCTTGGCGAGTTCGTCGACCGGCTTGCCGATGGACGCCACGTCGGCCTCGAGCGCACCGCCCCGCGCCTGCCCGATCACCTTGGCCGCAGCCGCCTGGAAGGACTTGATCTGCGGCTCGATGCCCTTGCGCAGGTCCTTGTTCGACGGGTCCAGCGAGGCGTCACGCACCAGTTGACCGTCGCGCAGGCCATGCGCCTGCAGTTCGGTCAGCATCTGCGCCAGGCGGACCTCACCGTTCAGCGTACCCTGGTAGACGGCACGCGTCGTCGCCAGACCCCACAGCGTGGCAGCCAGGGCAGCCACGAAGAGGACCACCGGCACGACGGTGCACAGCAGCAGCCGGGTGCGGAAATTCAAGCTCAGGTTCGGTCGCATGGGGGTTGGCCTGCAAGGATGGCGAGCGAAGGGCTCTCCTCCTCCATCTATCGGCCCCCGTGGCGGCGGCTGAACCGGCAAATCCCCGCGCCGCGGCGCCTGGACCGTGACGGCGTTCACACCCGGCGCCCACGCGCCGGGCGGCGCTCAGCGCCGCAGCACGGCCGCCAGCGCCTGCCCGGTATGCGTTGCCGCGGCCACCACCTCCTCGGGCGTGCCGGCGGCGACGATGCGCCCACCCGCGGCGCCGCCCTCCGGGCCGAGGTCGATGACCCAGTCGGCCTCGGCGATCACGTCCAGGTCGTGCTCGATCACGAGCACGCTGTGCCCGCCGTCGACGAGGCGGTGCAGGACGCGAATCAGCCGCTCGACGTCGGCCATGTGCAACCCGACCGTCGGCTCGTCGAGGACGTAGAGCGTGTGCGGCGCGCGGTTGCCGCGGCGGGTGAGGTCGTCGCGCACCTTGGCCAGCTCAGTCACCAGCTTGATGCGCTGCGCCTCGCCCCCGGAGAGCGTGGGCGAGGGCTGGCCCAGCGTGAGGTAGCCCAGGCCCACGTCCTGCAGCAGACGCAGCGGATGGCTGACCGCGGGCATGCTGGCGAAGAACTCGACCGCTTCGTCGACCTCCATCTGCAGCACCTCGCCGATCGAGCGGCCGCGCCAGGTGACGGCCAGCGTCTGCGGGTTGAAGCGCTGCCCATGGCAGACGTCGCAGGGCAGCTTGACGTCGGGCAGGAAGCTCATCGCGATCGTGCGCAGGCCCTGCCCTTCGCAGGCCGGGCAGCGGCCGTCGCCGGTGTTGAAGGAAAAGCGTGCCGGCGCAAAGCCGCGCGCCTTGGCCTCCAGCGTCTCGGTGAAGAGCTTGCGTATCGTGTCCCAGAAGCCGACGTAGGTCGCCGGACAGCTGCGCGGCGTCTTGCCGATCGGCGTCTGGTCGACTTCGAGCACGCGCGCGACCTCCTCGTGGCCACTGAGCCCCGTGCACCCGATGGGCGCCGGCCAGGCCGCACGCCCCTTGGCCCTGGCACCGGCCTGTCCGACCCGGGCCTGCACATTGGCCAGCAGCACCTCGCGTGCAAGCGTGCTCTTGCCCGAGCCGCTGACGCCGGTGATCGCCACCAGGCGCTGCAGCGGCACGCTCACGTCCAGCCGCTGCAGGTTGTGCCGGTGTGCACCACGGATCGCAAGCGCCGGGCCCGCCGCAGCCACGGCACGGCGCGGCTGCAGCGGGTGGCGCAGCGGCTGCGCGAGCAGGCGGCCCGTGAGCGAGTCGGCATGGGCCCCCAGCTCGGCCACCGTCCCCTGCGCCACCAGGCGGCCCCCGCGCCGGCCGGCACCGGGGCCGATGTCGATCACGTGATCGGCGCGACGGATCGTGTCCTCGTCGTGCTCGACGACGACCAGCGTGTTGCCCTTGTCGCCGAGCTTGTGCAGCGCCGACAGCAGGATGCCGTTGTCACGCGGGTGCAGGCCGATCGTGGGCTCGTCGAGCACGTAGCACACACCCTGCAGGTTGCTGCCCAGCTGCGCCGCCAGGCGGATGCGCTGCGCCTCGCCGCCGGAGAGCGTGGGCGCAGCGCGGTCCAGCGTCAGGTAGGACAGGCCCACTTCCTGCAGGAAGTCGAGCCGGCTGCGCACTTCGGCGACGACGTCGCGTGCGATCTCGGCCTCGCGGCCGCCAAGCTGCAGGCCATCCAGCCAGCGCGCGACCTCGTGCACCGCGAGCTGGGCCACCTCGGTGATCGGGCGCCCATCGAAGTGCACCGCGCGCGCTGCGGCATTGAGCCGCGCGCCACCGCACTCGGGGCAGGGCGCATCGACCAGGCCCTCGACCTCGGGCTCCGCCGCCGGGAAGCTCTGCTCGCGCCCTTGGCCGTCGTCGCGCGTGACCGAGTCGTCCAGGGCCTTGCGCTGCTCGCGCGTGAGGGCCAGGCCCGTGCCCACGCAGTGCGCACACCAGCCATGCCGGCTGTTGTAGCTGAACATGCGCGGGTCCAGTTCGGGCCAGCTGGTGCCGCACTGCGGGCAGGCACGCTTGGTGCTGAAGACCTGCACCTGACCGAGCTGCCCCGTCGGGAGCCCGAGTTCGAGCGCCACCGCCAGGCCGGCCAGCGGCTGCAGCAGGTGCACCACGCCCTTGCCCAGCTCCAGCGCCTGCGTCAGCAGCTGGCGCAAGTCGCCCTCGGCGGCAGCGTCGACGACGAGGTCGCCCACCGGCAGCTCGATGGTGTGCTCCTTGAAGCGGTCGATGCGCGGGAAGGGATCGACGCGGACGAACTCGCCGTCCACACGCAGGTGGGTATGGCCGCGCGCCTTGGCCCACTTCGCCAGGTCGGTGTAGACGCCCTTGCGGTTGACGACCAGCGGCGCCAGCAAGCCGACGTGGCGACCCGCGTGCTCGCGCAGGATCTGTGCGGCGATGCTCTGCGCGCTCTGCGCGCGCACCGGCGTGCCGTCGTGCACGCAGTGCTGGATGCCCAGCTTGACCCACAACAGGCGCAGGAAGTGCCAGACCTCGGTCGTCGTGGCGACGGTGCTCTTGCGTCCGCCGCGCGAGAGGCGCTGCTCGATCGCCACCGTGGGCGGGATGCCGTAGACGGCATCGACCTCGGGCCGCCCGGCCGGCTGCACGATGCTGCGCGCGTAGGCGTTCAGGCTCTCGAGGTAGCGCCGCTGGCCCTCGTTGAAGAGGATATCGAAGGCCAGCGTACTCTTGCCCGAGCCGCTGACGCCGGTGATGACGTTGAAGCGTCCGCGCGGGATGTCCACCGACAGGCTCTGCAGGTTGTGCTCGCGCGCGTTGACGATGGAGATCGCGCCCGCGTCGCCACGCGCACTCGCAGGGCGTGCCGGCTGCGGCGGGAACTGCAGCACGGCCGCGGCGGGTTCGGCCGCCAGCGGCAGGGTCAGCCCGAGCGCCTGCTCGTAGTCGCGCAGCGCCGCACCGGTGTGCGAGCTGGCGTGCGCCTTGACGTCGTCGGGCGTGCCCGTGCACACGAGCTGCCCGCCGCCTTCGCCGCCTTCGGGGCCGAGGTCGACGACCCAGTCGGCCGCGCGTATCACGTCCAGGTTGTGCTCGATCACCAGCAGCGAATGGCCCGCGTCGAGCAACTTGCGCAGCGCGCGCATCAGGCGCGCGATGTCGTCGAAGTGCAACCCGGTGGTCGGTTCGTCGAAGAGGAAAAGCGTGCCCTTGCGCGCCGCCGGCTGGCGCGGGCCGGCGGCGGCCTCGGCCAGGAAGCCGGCCAGCTTCAGCCGCTGCGCCTCGCCACCCGAGAGCGTGGGCACCGGCTGGCCCAGGCGGACGTAGTCCAGGCCGACGTCGACCAGCGGCTGCAGCCGCAGCACCACCTCGCGGTCGTTCTGGAACCAGTGCGCCGCCTCGGCCACCGTCAGCTCGAGCAGGTCGGCGACCGAGAAGCGCTGCGGCCCGCGCGTGATCTTCACGTCCAGCACCTCGGCGCGAAACCGGCGGCCGTCGCAATCGGGGCAGCGCAGGTAGACGTCGGAGAGGAACTGCATCTCCACGCGCTCGAAACCGCTGCCCCCGCAGGTCGGGCAGCGCCCGGCGCCGGCGTTGAAGCTGAAGGTGCCCGCGCTGTAGCCGCGTTCACGCGCCAGCGGCACCTCGGCGAAGAGCTTGCGGAACTCGTCGAAGGCACCAACGTAGCTGGCCGGGTTGCTGCGCGCGGTCTTGCCGATCGGGCTCTGGTCGACGAAGACAGCCCCGCTGAGCTGCTCCGCGCCCAGCAGCCGCTCGTGCGCGCCGGGCGCCTCGGTAGGCTGGCCGAAATGGCGCGCCAGCGCCGGATACAGCACATCCTGCACCAGCGTGCTCTTGCCCGAGCCACTGACGCCGGTGACGACGACCAGGCGCTGCAGCGGCAGTTCCACCGTCACGCCCTGCAGGTTGTGCTCGCGCGCACCCTCCAGGATCAGCCGCGGCGTGCCGGCCTGCACCAGGCGCCGCAAGCCGATGCCCACCTGCTTGCGCGCGCCCAGGTAGGCACCGGTCAGCGTGTCTGCGCTGCGCGCCTGCGCCGGCGTGCCGTCGAAGACGATGCGCCCGCCGCGCTCACCCGGGCCGGGGCCCATGTCGAGCAGGCGGTCGGCGGCCAGCATCACCGCCGGATCATGCTCGACGACGACCAGCGTGTTGCCGGCGTCGCGCAGGCGCTGCATGGCCTGCACGATGCGGTTCATGTCGCGCGGGTGCAGGCCGATGCTGGGTTCGTCCAGCACGAACAGCGTGTTGACGAGGCTGGTGCCGAGAGCCGTCGTCAGGTTGATGCGCTGCACCTCGCCGCCGCTGAGGGTGCGGCTCTGGCGATCGAGCGTGAGGTAGCCGATGCCGACGTCGCAGAGGTACTTCAGCCGCGTGCGCACCTCGTCCAGCAGCAGGGCCAGCGCCTCGTCGAGCAGGCCGCGCTGCAGCCGCAGGCCGTCGAAGAAGCGCCGCAGCCGCTCGATCGGCAGCTGCATCATGTCGTGCACGCACAGGCCCGGCAGCGCCTCGAGCTGGGCCCGCGTCCAGCGCACGCCGCTGGGCAGGAAGCGCTGCGCTGGCGGCAGCACGGCGTCGGCGTCGGCGCGGCTGCCGATGCGCCACAGCAGCGCCTGGTGCTGCAGGCGCGCGCCGCCGCAGGCGCCGCAGGGCGTATAGCTGCGGTAGCGCGACAAGAGCACACGGATGTGCATCTTGTAGGCCTTGCTCTCGAGGTAGCCGAAGAAGCGGCGGATGCCGTACCACTGCCGGTGCCAGTCACCCTGCCAATCCGGGCTGCCCTCGATCACCCACTCGCGCTGCGCCGGCGTGAGCTGGCTCCACGCGGTGTCGCGCGGGATGCCGGCCGCGCCGGCGTACTTGACGAGGTCGTCCTGGCACTCCTTCCAGGCCGGCGTCTGCAGCGGCTTGATGGCGCCGTTGCGCAGCGTGCGTCGCTCATCGGGGATGACGAGACCGAAGTCGACGCCGATCACGCGGCCGAAGCCGCGGCAGGTCTCGCAGGCGCCGAAAGCCGAGTTGAAGCTGAAGAGCGCGGGCTGCGGATCGGCGTAGCGGCGCCCGCTCTCCGGGCAGTGCAGGCCCGTCGACCAGCGCCAGACCTGCTGCAGATCGTCCACGTGCACGTCGAGCTGGCCGCCGCCGCGCTTGAGCGCAGTCTCGATGGCCTCCGTCACGCGCGCGTCCTCGGCGCTGCCGCTGCGCAGGCGGTCGGCGACGACGGCGAGGATCTTGCGCTCGCCTTCGCGGAGCTCGCCGTGCACGCGCGTGAAGCCGCTGGCCGCCAGCCACTGCGCCTGCTGCTCGGCGCTGGTCGAGGCCGGCAGCGCGACCGGAAAGGTCAGGACCAGGCGCGGGTCGCCCGCCGCCGCCGCGCGCGCACGCAGGTCGTCCAGGATCGTCGCGACCGAGTCGTGACGCACCGGCAGTGCGGTCTGCGCATCGAAGAGCGCTGCCGCACGCGCGAACAGCAGCTTCAGGTGGTCGTTGAGCTCGGTCATCGTCCCGACCGTGCTGCGGCTGGTGCGCACCGGGTTGGTCTGGTCGATGGCGATCGCCGGCGGCACGCCATCGACGCGGTCGACCGCCGGGCGGTCCATGCGATCCAGGAACTGACGTGCGTAGGCGCTGAAGGTCTCGACATAGCGCCGCTGCCCCTCTGCGTAGAGCGTGTCGAAGACCAGGCTGGACTTGCCCGAGCCGCTGACGCCGGTGACCACCGTCAGCTCCCCGGTATGCAGGTCCAGGTCGAGGTTCTTCAGGTTGTGCTGGCGGGCGCCGCGGATGCGGATGACACCGGATGACATGGCAACAGTGGAAGGCCCAAATGACCGGGCGAACCTTTCATTCTAGGAGGCTGCCGGGCTCGAGGCTGACAGCCTCCTAGTCATGGCCCGGCTGATGAAGATGCGCACGCGCCGGGGTGTGCTGGTTGAGGAGATGGAGCAGACCTACCTGGCCGACTTCGACGACGGCGCAGAGGAGGCGCGCACGCTGCGGCCGCGGCTGCACCTGATCCGGTTTCACGGCGTGCTGGCGCCGTACGCCAGGCTGCGCCCGCTGGTGGTCGAGACGGTTCAGGCCCAGCCGCAGCGCATCAGCCGGGCGCGGCTGCTCGAGTGGGTCTTCGATATCGATATGCACACCTGCCCAAACTGCGGCTCCGGGGAACAGAAGATCATCGCGGCCATCCTCGAGCGGCCGGTCATCGAGAAGATCCTGACGCACCTGGGCCTGGACCCGCAGCGGCAGAACCGCGCGCAGTCAGCGGGCGCTCGCGCGCCAGCGCACCGTAGACCGCGGCCCCAGCCAGCAGCGCGGCGGCGGCGATCTGCAAGGCCAGCGTGAAGCCCGCAGCAGGGCTTGCGCTGCGTTGCAGCAGCCAGGCCACCAGCGGCGGGCCGGCGATCTGCCCGAGGCCGTAGGCGGCGGTCAAGCCGCCGATCAGCGCCGCCGTGTCGTGCGGCCGCAGGCGGCGCGCCTCCTGCAGCGCGAAGAGCGTGATCGCAGTGAACGGCAGGCCCAGCAGCACGCTGCCGAGCGCGAAGCCGGCGAGCGAGGGCAGCCAGACGCCCGCCATCACGCCCGCCGCCTGCATCGCATAGCAGCCCATCAACAGGTGGCGGCGGTCCAGTGCGAGCGGCACGCGCATCGTCAGCAGCGAGCCGATGGAGACACCGATGCCGAAGATCGGCCAGAACAGATCCAGCCACACCGACCCCGCAGGCAGCGCCTGGCGCGCGATCACCGGCAGGAAGGTGGCACTGACGATATAGCCGAAGCCGGCCAGCCCGTAGGCGAGCGTGAAGGCCGCGATCGTCGCGCGCGGCGGCGGCGGGTCGCCGCCCGCCGCGACCGGTGGCGCAGGCACCTCGCCGCGCAACTGCGGCCACGCGATCGCGGCAAGCAACACGGCGAGCAGCGCGAAGATTGCCCAGCCGGCGGCGGCACTCACGCCGCACGCGACCATCGCCGTCGCCGCGAACCCGCTGACCGCGATCCCCAGCCCCGGCCCGACATAGATGATGCCGGCCAGCGCTGGCGCGCCAAGCAGCGCCAGCCGCGCCAGGCACCAGCCGGAGACGTAGACGAAGACGAGCGCGCTCGCGACACCGGCCAGAAAGCGCCACAGCGGCCACAGCAGCCCCGGCGGCAGCGCCATGCAAAGCGTCAGCAGCGCCGTCGCGGCGAGGCCCAAGCGCACGACGCCGGTGTGGCGCAGCGGCGCGGCCCCGCGGCGCCGCCATAGCGCCGGCTGCGCCGCGCAGGCCATCGCGCCGAGCCAGTAGCCGAAATAGTTCGCGGTCGCGAGCCAGCTCCCGCCGGCTAGATTCACGACCCCGTCGTGCAGCATCATCGGCAAGAGCGGCGTGAAGGCGAAGCGGCCGATCCCCATCGCGACGGCCAGCGCGAGCATGCCGCTCAGGGCAATCGCGATCGGCCGAGGCGGGTGCGGTGTCGGGCGCATCCGCAGATTGTCAGCGCCGCCTGCGCGCTGTGCGCGGGCAGCGATTGGCACGATCGGCGGTGACCCACGCCTTCCGGCGCAGGCGCTTGTCAGTTCCCGGAGGTCGGCGGCGACTTTGATGCAGCAAAGGTAGCCCGACCCTCGTATGCCATCAGGATCAGCGGCTTTGCAGCATCCAGATCCGCCTGCGACGCCAGCGCCAGTTCCAGGTCGCCCGTGCCCCAGTGCCCCTGCTGGCTGACGTCCCGCCCGTTCGCGGGCAGCGGCGCCACCTGGGCAGGGTCGATGTGCAGGTACAGCAGCAGCCGGTTCTTCTGCGGCACAAACGTGGCGAAGTTCTTGAGCCGCTTGAAGGCCACGTACAGCTTCAGCTCCTTTCGCTGCACATCGTCGCCCAGTGAAAGCACATGACCGTCCAGAGATGCGGCCAACTCGCCCAGATGCGGCGGCAACAGCGGCAGCCACTCCGCGAACGACCGATCGCCTGTTGTGCCCGGTTTGGCGGTGCAAGGCTCGGCAACCCGCGGCTTCTGCACCTTGACCGATCTTGCGGGCGCCAGGCGCCCGGCGTTGGCAGTGGTCGAGTTGGCCAGCTCCAGCAGCAGAAGTTCATCGCCGAAGCGGCGGTGGCGGATCAGCTCGATGTTGCGGTTGATCTGTTGCACGGCATGGCCGTCGTATTTGGTGAAGTCGGCCGCGATGCAGACGAGCCGCGGTGCGCCCCAGTCGATCGCATCGGCCGCCGCCTTGCCCAACCGGTCCATCACCAGCAGCTTGAACTCGGCTTGATGGTCCATCAGCCAGTCCAGATAGAACAAGCCCTGGTTGATGACGTTTTCGCCGACCGAGCGCTTGTACTCCAGGATCACCGGGCAGTTGTTCTCGTCCAGGCCCAGCGAATCGATGCGGCCGGCGTGCGTCTTGCCGGTGGAATACTCGGTGGCCAGGAAGCGGATGCCGAGCAGCGCTTCCAGGTTGGCCTCGATCAGCGTCTGCAGCGGCTTCTCGAGGTCGGACGCGTCGCCTTGCAGCTCGATGGCTTTGCCGGACGCCAGTCGGAAAAGTTTGATGTCGCTCATCGGTGTGTGAGGCCGGGCTGTTCGGCGGGCGTCAGGTCAAGGTTCGATGATGGCCTGCGGCGTGAGCACGCGCGATCGCATCGCTGCATCGCGCTGCAGCGCCTTGTCGCAGGTGGCGAGAGAGGTGGTCGCGCGAATCTGAACACGGCCGAAAGTGAAAGGTTGCTCCGCTGGGCGAGGATAGAGCCCGCAAGCACGCCCTCCGGTCAGAGCACCTTGACGCCTGGCAACCTGCGCATGCCTCGATCGAAGGTCGCCGTGAAGTCACAGCCCAGCCGGGCATGCTTGGCAACGACCAGGCAGTCCGAGAATTCGCAGGAACCCGTTTCGAACAGGCTGATTGCGGCCGCGACGGCATCGCGATCCTCGAAGGCGAAGGCGGTCTCCGCCAACAGGCTGCGCACCGCGAGCGACTGGGCGTTCTTGTCCTGTTCGAAGGCGGACTTCAGCGTCCAGACCGCTTCCGCCAGAACGACATCCGTCACCAGCAACGAGCCTGGCATGCCGCCATGCGCGGCCAGCAGCGTGTCGATGCGTTTGTTCTGCGCCGGGTCATCATCGAGCCACAGGCACAGCAGGACCTTGGTGTCAACGCCGATCATCGGCCGGCCGACTTGCTGCCCGCCCGATCGGGGGCGTGCTTTGCGCGCAACTGCCTGGCCACGGCCTCATCCATTTTCCCAATGGTCAGTGGCGCAGCGTGCGGCGACTTCAGCAACCCACGGATACGCCGGGCGTCGGGCTGGACGTGCCGGGCCGTGATCGTGTTGTCGGCCTGGATCTGGAAGTCGAGGATCGCTCCGGCATCCAGGTTCAGACGGTCGCGAATTTCCTTGGGCAACGTGAGTTGGCCCTTGCTGGTCAGCGTGGCGAACATGCCGGCGGCCCTTCAGGTTCGATTTGTTCCTTACATTTTATCGAGGTAAGGAATTTCGCGCTACCGCTGGGCAGGCCGCTTCCGAAGGGTTGGCAGCGCAGCGGTGCGGCATGAGACGCGGCGCGACCCTGCACGGCCTGGCGCTGGACGGGGTCT
>JADZCL010000043.1 GCA_020851615.1 Rubrivivax sp. | reverse complement strand
CCCCGCTGCAGCAGGGCCTGTGGCGCGGCGGTGCCATTCGCTACCTGGGCCTGGGCGTGCAGTACGAGACCGGCGCATGGACGCTGCTGGCCGAAGTGAGCGAGATCCGCAGCGCCAATGCGCCCATGAGCGGGCGGCGCGCCTACTTCAGCCCCGCGTATCGCTTTGGCGAGTTCAGCATCTACGGCGTGGCCAGCCGCACGCTGCCAAAGCGCCGGGCGCTGGCTGCGCCAGAGCTGGCAGCACAGCTTGCGCCGGTGCTTGGCGCCGCGGGGGCCATGCAGGCGGAGCAAGTGCTCGGCCAGGCGGCGTTCGTCGCGTCCATGGCGCGCTCGGATCAGAGCACGCTGGGTGTGGGCTTGCGCTGGGACGTGCTGCCCAACGCGGCCATCAAGCTGCAGCTCGAGCGCTTTCGCGTGCACCCCAATGGCGGCGGCGCGTGGCGGCATGCCGACAACCTCGGCGCACGCGGGCTGCTCTTTTCGGCCGTGCTCGACTTCGTCTGGGGCCCCTGATGGCAACCCGTGTGCAGGGCATGCGGCGTGGCCTGCTGGTGCTGGGGCTCGCGTTCGGGCTGTGGCTGTGCGGACCTGCGTCCACGCATGCAGCCGAGGCGGTCTTTGTCGTGGTCTCGGTGCACAGCCCTGTGCGCTCGGTGAGCCAGAAGGAGGTGCTGGCGCTCTTCACCGGCCGCAGCCGCAGCCTGGCCGACGGCACGCTGCTGGTCCCCGTCGACCAGCAGCGTGACGGTGCCGCGCGCGCGGCCTTCTACCGTGCCCTCACCGGGCTGGACCTCGCCCGCATCGACAGCTACTGGGCGCGGCTGCACTTCACCGGCCAGGTGCAGCGCCCGCAGGTGCTGGCCGACGACGCCAGCGTGCTGCGCCACCTGCGCAGCGATGCGTCCGCCATCGGCTACCTTGCGCGCGAGCCGGCGGACCCGGCAGTGCGCGTCGTCCTGCGCCTGCCCTGAGCCCCAGATGGCACGGCACACGCTCCATGCCCGCTTCCTGCGTGCCACGATCGCGGCATGTACGCTGCTGCTGCTGGCATCGTCGCTGGGCGTCTTCCAGCTCGTGCAGACGCGCTATGCGCAGGCGGAGTTGGCGTCGGTGCGGGCGATGGTGAGTGCCGTCGACCGCAGCCTGGCGGTGGGCGTGTACGCGGGTGACAAGGTGCTGCTGCATGAATTGCTGGCCGGTCTGGCGCGGCATCCGACCGTTGCTGCGGTGACCATCCTGGGCCCCGGTGGCGCCACCCTCGTGCCCGCCCAGGGCCGGGACACGGCGCCGCTGCCCGGCCGCGGTGCGGCCGCCGATGTCCAACTGCCGCTGGTTTCGCCCTTTGACGCCAGCGAGCCGCTGGGTGAGTTGCAGCTGTGGCTGGACCATCCGCAGATCGCGCGGGCGGCCGTGCGGCCGGCGGCAATCATCGTCGCCGCCTTTGCGGCCGGGACGGCCTTGCTGCTGCTCGTCTTCAATCGGCTGGCGGCCCGGCTGCTCACGCGCCCCATGCACGAGCTGGCCACTGCGCTGGCCGGCATCACGCCGGGCATGCAGCGTCGCGTGGCGGTCGACGCGCAGCACGCCAGGGATGAAGTCGGCATCGTTGCGCATGCGGCCAACCAGTTGCTGGATCAGCAGGAGGCGGCGCTGGCGCGCGAGCGCGAAGGGCGGGTGGCGATCGCCATGCTCGAGGCACGCTACCGCGGCATCTTCGACGCCAGCAGCGCGGGCATCTTCGTGCTCACGGACCAGGGGCGGATCGTGCACGCCAATCCGGCGCTGTGGCGGCTGCTGGCGCGCCTGCCGCAGGCCGAGGCCTCGCTGCTTGCGCCGCCGCTGGCCGAGCCGCAGCAGCTCTCCGAGCTGATCGCCCGCGCGCAGGCGTCCGGCCAGCCCGAGGCGAGCGATCTCGAACTCGTGCATGCCGATGGCCGCCGCAGCTGGGTGCACTGCATGCTGAGTGCGGCGGGGCAGGCCGGCGCCGAGTCCGCCGGCGTCGAAGGCGTGCTCTACGACATCACGCGCCGCGTCGAACGCGAGCACCGCGCCCGTCGCCAGGCCGAATACGACCCGCTCACCGGCCTGCGCAGCCGGGCCAGCATCGAGGCCCTGCTCGAGGCGCACATGCAGGCCCAGGCGCAGGCGCTGCCCGGGCAGGGCGGCGTGCTGACCCTGATGTTCATCGACCTCGACGGCTTCAAGGGCGTCAACGATCGCCACGGCCACGCCGCGGGCGATGCGGTGCTGGTCGAATCGGCGCGCCGCCTGCATGCGATCTTCAAGCGCGAGCGCGATGTCGTCGGCCGACTGGGTGGTGACGAACTCGTCGTGCTGGTCGAAGGCGTGCACGCCAGTGACCCCGGAGTGCACGAACTCGCCGCGCGCGTGGTGGCCGACTTCGTGCAGCCTTTCGAACTGGCCGGTGGGGCGCGGGCCTGCATCGGCGCCAGCGTGGGCGTGGCCAGCTACCCCACGCACGCCAGCTGCAGCCGCACGTTGATCGAAGCCGCCGATGCCGCCATGTACGCCGTCAAGAACGCCGGCAAGGGCGGCTTCGGCGTGGCCGCCTCGGCCCCGGCCGCAGCAGCGCCTGGCGACCGCGCAGCCGACGCCGGCTCTGCGGTTGTGGGGCTGCAGGGTGAACAGCTGGACCCACTCACCGGCCTGCCCGCGCGGCGCACGCTGCTGACGCGCCTGCAGGCGCTGCAGGGCGAGCTCAGTGCGCGCGCGGGCTATGCCGCCGTGCTGTGCATCGACATCGATCGCTTCCGCTCCATCAACCTCGCGCACGGTGCCCAGGTCGGCGACCATGT
>JADZCL010000042.1 GCA_020851615.1 Rubrivivax sp. | reverse complement strand
CGTGTGGAACTGGTGACGCGCGACGATGGCTTCGACCCCGCCGCGGCCAAGGCCAACGCCAAGGCCTTCCAGGGCGATGCCGGCATGCTCGCCATCCTGCATCCGGAGGGCACGCGGCAGGCAGCGGCGGTCATGGAGGCCGTCCCTGACATGGCCATCGTCGGGCCGATCAGCGGCACCATGGCACTGCGGGCCAAGGCCGTTCCGAACGTCTTCTACGTCCGCGCCAACTACGACGACGAGATGAGCAAGCTGGTGGCGTTGGCGCACACAGTGGGCTTTCGCCAGATCGGCATGATCCATGCCGACGACCCCTTCGGGCACTCGCTGTTGAGCGCCTTCAGCACGGCCTGCAGCACGCTGGGCATCAAGCCCGCCGTGGTGGCCACCACGCCGGCGACGACCAGCCTCGAAGTCGCGCCGGCAGCCAAGCGGGTGGCCCAGGCGGCACCGCAGATGGTGATCGTCGGCCTGGCCGGCACGATGCCGCAGATGGTGCGCGCGCTGCGTGAGGCCGAGTTTGCCGGCACGCTCTACGGCATGTCGGTCGGTGCCAGTACCGCCAACATCGAAGCACTCGGGCCGCTGGCGCGCGGGCTGGGCTTTTCCGTCGTCGTGCCCTCGCCGTTTTCGCTGCGTTACCGGCTCGTGCGCGAATATCAGCGCGACATGAATGCGGCGGGCTCACACGAATACACCCTGCCGGGGCTGGAGGGCTATGTGAACGCACGCGTGCTGCTCGAGGGCATGCGCCAGGCCGGTGCCAATCCCAGCCGCGACTCCGTGCTGGCCGCGCTGGGCCGGCTCGGCAACCTCGACCTCGGCGGCATGCGCTTCAACTACTCCAACGGCCGGCGCGAAGGCGGGCACTTCGTCGACCTGGTGGTGGTCGGTGCCGAAAACCGGCTGCTGAGCTGACGCGCCGCGGGGCTTGCGCGGCTTCAGAGCACACGGAAGTAGTGCATCGTCGGCCCCGGCATCGGCGACTGCAGTTCTGGGGGACGCTCGCCGAGCACGCCAACGAAGATGTGCTCGGTCAGCCAGGCGTGCGCACCTGCACTCGTCTCGAAGGTCGGCACGACGCGGAAGTAGAAGTCGTCGGCCGTCACGGGCTCCGAGCGCGTCATCCAGGCTCGCATCTTGGCCGGGGTATGACCGCGTCGGATGCCGCGGTTCTGCACATAGATCACCGTGCCGTCGTCCTCCTGCAGCAGCCAGCGCGCGTTGATCATCAGCGCCAGGTCCGGGCGCAAGTGCGGGTTCTCGATCCCGCCGGGCAGCACCCGCCCGCGCAGCCGCGGCCCGCTGAAGCAGCCGCCGCCGACGTTGATGGACCAGCGCGCCCCGCCGCCGGGCACCGCTTCGATGCGCTGCAGGCTGCCGGGCACCATGTCCAGGTGAACACTGAGGGCGTATTCGAGCCCAGGTGGGGTGGGGATCATCAGGGGGCCTCGTTCATGGGCATCGACGACATGGCCCTCCCCGGTCCGGCGTGCACATGGGAGAGGACCGGGTTGGCCGCCAGAAGGCGCCGCGTGTACGCGTGGCGCGGCGTGGCGAGGATCTCGGCCGGCGTGGCCAGCTCGAGCAGGCGCCCGCCTTGCATCACGCCGACACGGTCGGCAACCGCCAGCACCAGGTTCAGGTTGTGGGTGATGAAGACGAAGCTGATCCCGCGCGTGCGGCACAGCGCCAGCAGGACGTTCATCACCTGCCCCTGCACCGAGACGTCCAGTGCCGAGGTCGGCTCGTCGGCAACGATCAGCGCGGGCGCCGGGGCGATCGCGCGAGCGATCGCCACGCGCTGCTGCTGCCCGCCCGAGAGCTGGGCCGCGATAGCCGAATCCAGCGCCGGCGGCAGACCGACCTCGGCCATCAGCGCATGCACGCGCTCACGGAGCACATTGGCCTCACGCAGGCCCAGCAACTCACGCAAAGGCTCAGCGATGATGCGCGCCACGGTGTGCCGCGGGTCGAGCGCACTGCGCGGATCCTGGAAGATCGGCTGCACGAAGCGACGAAACGCCCGCTCCTCTCCGACCAGTCCGGCAGGGCTGAGTTCGAAATCACCTACGCGCAGCACCCCGTGCGTGGGCCGGTCCAGGCCGGCCACCAGCCGCCCCAAGGTGCTCTTGCCCGAACCCGACTCACCGACAAGCCCGAAGAACTCGCCCCGCGCAACGGTGAGGGAGAGCGCATCGACTGCCGCAACCGCCCGCCGGCGCAAGGCACCCGCACGTTCGCGCACGCGGTAGATGCGGGACAGCTCCTCGATCTCGAGCACCGCCGGCGCCGCCTCGGAGTCTGCAGTGATAGCCTCTTCCTGCGGCGGCGCCTGCACCGGCCCGCCACCGGGATGCCAGCACGCAACACGCGCGCCCGCGGCACCAATCAGCGCCATCGGCGGCAATTCAGCACGGCAACGCGCCGACGCCTGAACGCACCGCTCGGCGAAGCGGCAGCCCGGCATGAGTTGCATCACCGACGGCACCCGGCCGGCAATCGTCGGCAGGCTGCGCACACCAAAGCACCCGGCTGGCGGCACGCAGCGCAGCAGGGCCCGCGTGTAGCGGTGGCGCGGGCTG
>JADZCL010000041.1 GCA_020851615.1 Rubrivivax sp. | reverse complement strand
TGCACTTCGGTGCCGCCATCGAGGGCGAACTGCGCATCTCGCGACTGGATGGCGTTGCCGCCGTCGAGGTCGCTGCACGCGTCGAGCGTGTGCCCGGAGATCCACGCATGCGTGAGGCGATGATGGGCGCGCTGGCGGACGATGCGGCCGCGCTGACGGCCTTTGGCGCGATGTGGCAGGAGCGGGTGCGCCGGCTGTTGCTCGAATACGCCGACGACCCGGATGTGATCAGCGTGCGCGGCGTCACCGCCAGCCACTGACGCAAGCGCTGTCGCGGCGCACTACACCCCGGGCGATCCCGCCTTCCGCGCTGCCAATCAATCGTGCTAGCGTCGCCCCGCGCGGCGCTGGGGCCAGTCGCCGTAACCTGGACCACAAGGGGACGCAGGCATGACTCGACTCTCACGACGGCACTTCAATGGTCTGGCAGCTGCGGGGGTGGGCGTGCTCGCGGCACCGGCCGTTGTCCGCGCGCAGGCGAAGAAGCTCAAGGTTGGCGTGCTGCTGCCGCGCTCGGGTGTGCTCGCCTTCATCGGCCAGTCGTGCCAGTACGGCGTCGACATCGCACCGGCGTTGCTGCGCGACATGTACGGCGTGGATGTCGAGCTGATGAACGCCGACATCGAGTCCAAGGTCGATGTCGCGCGAGCACGCGCCGAGAAGCTGATCGACGACGGCGCCCAACTTCTGACCGGGGCCTTCGATTCGGGCGCGTCGGCCGCCATCGCGCAGGTCGCCGAGCAACGCAAGGTGCCGTTCGTGATCAGCATCGCCGCCGCGCCGCAGATCACCGAGCAAGGCTACAAGTACAGCTTCCGCAACTTCCCGACCGCAGTCGATCTGGTGCGCAACGGCCTGGGGTTGATGCGCGACCTGTTCCTGGCCACGCAGTCGGCGCCGCGCACTGCGGTCTTCATGCACGTCAACGACACCTTCGGGACGGCAATGGCGGGCGGGATCAAGGCGACGCTGCCCAAGCTCGATTACCTGCCGTTCAAGGTCGTCGAAACGATCTCGTACGACCGCGACGCGCGCGACCTGTCGGTCGAGGTGGCGAAGGCGAAGGCCACGAACGCCGACATCATCATGCTGGTGTGCCGCCTGAACGATTCGATCCTGCTGGTGCGCGAACTGGTCAAGCAGCGCTGGTCTCCGAAGGGCATCATCAGCCCGGGCTCGCCCGGCATGTACGAGGCGCAGTTCTACAAGGCCCTGGGCAACAAGTACTCCGACTACGCGACCTCCAACGTGCCCTGGTACAACCCGAACGCGGCGCTCACCAAGCGGGTCGAGGCGCAGTTCAACAAGCAGTTCCCGAAGGAAAAGCTGATGTTCCATGCGCTCAACGTGGGCTTCAGCTTCGAGGCGATGATGGTCGCGGCCGACGCCTTCAAGCGTGCCGGCAGCAGCGATGGCCAGGCGTTGGCCGACGCGCTGCGCCAGACCAGCATCGCCGAACACATGATGGTCGGCGGGCCGATCTCGTTCGACGCCAAGGGGCAGAACACGAAGATCAGTTCGGCCTGCATCCAGAACCGCAATGGCCAGCCGACCGTCGTCCTGCCCAAGGATGCAGCGCAGATGGCCCCGGTATTCCCGGTGCCAGCCTGGCAGGAGCGCAAGGGCTGACGCACCGCGCCGCGCAGCGGTCAGGCGCAAGCCGACTCGCGCCTTCAAACTGGCTGGACTTCGACCTTGCCTCTTGACGCCGTTGCGAACATCGTCATCAGCGGGCTGCTGACCGGCTTGGTCTATGGCCTGATGGCGCTCGGCCTGTCGGTCATCTACGGGGTCGTGCGCATCGTCAATTTCGCGCACGGTGAGTTGATGGCCACGGCAATGTATGCGGCCGTCTTCGCGTTCGCGCTGGCCGGCATCGATCCGCTGTGGATGCTCGTGCCGCTTGCGCTGGCCTTCTTCGCCCTGGGCTACGGAATGCAGCGGGCCCTCATCAACCCCTTCATCGATCGGCCCGAGCATTCGCAGTTCATCCTGCTGCTGGCCGTCGCGCTCGTCCTGGTCAATGTCCTGCTGGTGGCATTCGGGCCCGATGCGCGGGCGGTGCAGGTGTCGTATGCACTCGAATCGTTCGAGATCGGCCCGCTGCTGGTCGACAAGGTCCGCGTCATCTGTGCGGCGGCGGCGCTCGTCGCCTGCGCACTGCTGTTGGCGATCTTTCGCTACACGCCGTTTGGCAAGGCGATCCGGGCCTGCGCCGACAACCTGCTCGGCGCCAAGGTTGTCGGCCTCAACGTCAAGCACCTGTACGCGGTCACGTTCGGCCTGGGTATCGCCTGCGTCGGCGTCGCCGGTTGCCTGCTCTCGATGTTGATCGACGTCACACCTTCGATCGGCCCTGCCTACACGCTGCTCGCGTTCGTGATCGTCATCATCGGCGGCCTGGGGTCGATGGTCGGCGCGCTGGCCGGCGGCGTGCTGATCGGCGTCTCGGAGTCGGTTGCGGGGCTGCTCTTCACGCCGTCGGCCAAGAGCATGCTGTCGTTCGCGCTGCTGATCCTTGTCCTCGCGTTCAGGCCGCAGGGCCTGTTCAAGGCGCGATGAGCCGCTCGAGCCTCGGGCTGGCGGCGCTGGCGGCCGTGCTCGTTGCCCTGCCGCTGGCGATCGACCGCTATCTGCTGTCGGTGATGATCCTGATCCTCTACTTCGCGTTCGTCGGCCAGGCGTGGAACGTGATGATGGGGTTTTGCGGCCAGCTCTCGCTCGGCAACGCGCTCTTCGTCGGGCTTGGTGCGTACACCTCGGCGGCGCTCTACCAGCACTTCGCGATCAACCCCTGGTTGGGCATGCTGGCGGCCATCGCCGTGTGCGTCACCGCCGGCTCGTTCATCGGCTGGCTCGCTTTCCGCTTCGGCATTGGCGGCACCTACTTCGCGCTGCTGACGATCGCTTTTGCAGAGTTCACGCGCATCGGGTTCGACCACATCGCCTGGACCGGCGGCTCCGCCGGGTTCTTCCTCAAGGTGATCCAGCAGGACCGCATCGACCTCGTCAACCTGCGCGGTCACCCGATCCTGTTCTACTACCTCGCGCTGGCGCTGGCGGCGCTGGCCTTTGCGCTCTCGGCCTGGATGCTGCGCGGCCGGCTCGGCTTCTACTTCCGCGCCATCCGCGACAACGAGGAGGCCGCACGCGCGGCGGGCGTCGACGTCTTTCGCTACAAGATGTACGCGCTGCAGATCTCGGCGGCGATGACGGCGCTGGCCGGCGTCTTCTTCGCCTTCTACTACAACAACCTGTTTCCCGAGCAGATCTTCCACATCAGCCAATCGATCGAGATCATCCTCGCGCCGATCATCGGTGGCGTCGGC
>JADZCL010000040.1 GCA_020851615.1 Rubrivivax sp. | reverse complement strand
GCTGCGGCGCCGGCGGCCGCCGCGGGTGCCCGCACCCCTTCGGCCAGCCAGCCATGACCGCCGCCGCGCGACGATGAACCTCTCCGAACTCTTCATCCGCCGCCCGGTGATGACGGTGCTGCTCAACCTGGCCATCGTGCTGGCCGGTGTGATCGGCTACCGCAGCATTCCGGTGGCCGCACTGCCCAGCTACGACACCCCGGTGATCAACGTCTACGCCTCGCTGCCCGGGGCCAGCCCGGAGACGATGGCGATCTCGGTTGCGCTGCCGCTGGAGAAGCAGTTCCAGACCATCCAGGGCCTGGCCATCATCAGCTCGACGAGCACGCTGGGCAGCACCTCGCTGACGCTGGAGTTCGACGAGGGCCGCGACATCGACGGCGCGGCGCTGGACGTGCAGGCGGCGCTGCTGCGCGCGCAGCGGGCGCTGCCGCAGGACATGACACAGCTGCCCGCCTACCGCAAGGTCAACCCCGCCGATGCGCCGGTGCTGCTGGTGGCCATGACCTCGCCCGCGCTGGCGATGAGCGACCTGCAGGACTACGCCGAGCACCTGATCTCGCCCACGCTCTCGACCATCCCGGGCGTGGCGCAGGTCGTCGTCTACGGCTCCAAGCGCTTTGCAGTGCGCGTGCGCGTGCGCCCGCAGGCGCTGGCCGCGCACAACCTGGCCCTGGAGGACATCTCGAGCGCGCTGCGCTCAGCCAACGTCAACACGCCGGTGGGCACGCTCGAAGGCCCACGGCAGTTGCTGACCCTGCAGGCCAACCGCCAGTTGCGCAATGCCGCCGAGTTCGCCGAGCTGATCATCGGCATGAAGGGCGGCAACCCCGTGCGGCTGCGCGACGTCGCGCAGGTCGAGGACAGCATCGAGACCACCAAATCCAACGCGCAGCTCAACGGCGAGCCCTCGATCACGCTGGCCGTGCAGCGCCAGCCCGGCGCCAACACGGTGCGCGTCGTCGACGCCGTGCGCGAGGCGCTGCCCGCCCTGCAAGCGCAGATGCCGCAGTCGGTGCGCCTGACGCCGGTGAACGACCGCTCGATCTCGGTGCGCGCCGCGCTGCACGACGTCACGCTCACGCTGGCCGGCACGCTGGCACTCGTGGTGCTGGTGATCTTCCTGTTCCTGCGCCGCTTCGTCGCCACCGTGATCCCGGCGCTGTCGCTGCCGGTGTCGCTGGTGGGCGCGGTGGCGCTGCTGTGGGGCGCCAGCTACAGCCTGGACAACATCTCGCTGCTCGGGCTGACGCTGGCGGTGGGTCTGGTCGTCGACGACGCGATCGTGATGCTCGAGAACATCATGCGCCACGTCGAGGACGGTGTGCCGCCCTTCCAGGCCGCGCTGCGCGGCTCGCGCGAGGTCGGGTTCACCATCATCTCGATCTCCACCTCGCTGGTCGCGGTCTTCATCCCGATCTTCTTCATGCCCGGCGTGATCGGGCTGCTGTTCCACGAGTTCGCGGTCGTCGTCGGCCTGGCGATCCTCGTCTCGGCCTTCGTCTCGCTCACGCTGGTGCCCATGCTGGCCAGCCGCTTCCTCACCGACGAGGCGCACAAGAAGCCGCCCGGCGCACTCGTGCGCGCCTTCGAGCGCGGCTTCGACGCCACGCTGGCGCTGTACACGCGCAGCCTGGACGCCGCGCTGCGCCACCGCCGCGCCGTGCTGCTGCTGGCGCTGGCCACCTTCGTCGCCACCGCCTGGCTGCTGGTGGCCATCCCCAAGGGCTTCTTCCCGGAGGAGGACATCGGCCAGATCAGCGTCAGCACCGAGGCGGCCGAGGACACCTCGTTTGCCGAGATGGTGCGCCTGCAGGACCGTGTCGCCGCGCTGATGCGCGCCGATCCGGCCGTGGCCGCGGTGAGCTCGTTCAACGGCGGCTCGGGCTCGCAGAACACCGGGCGCATGTTCATCACGCTCAAGCCGCGGGGCGAGCGCCCGCCGATGAAGCAGGTCGTCGAAGGGTTGCGCCGCACGCTGCGCGCCGTGGCGGGCATCAACGTCTTCATGCGGCCGATCCAGAACCTGCAGCTGGGCGGGCGGCCGAGCAAGGCGCAGTACCAGTACATCCTGCAGAGCGTGCGCGCCGACGAGCTGAGCGAATGGGCCGCGCGGCTGCAGGACCGCCTGCGCGGCGACCCGCTCTTTCGCGATGTCACCACCGACGCGCAACTGCGCGGCCTGATCGCACAGCTGCACATCGACCGCGAGCGCGCGGCCACGCTCGGCGTGGGCATGGACAGCATCCGCAGCGCCCTCTACAGCGCCTTCGGCGAGCGCCAGGTGTCGACGATCTACCTGCCCACCGACAGCTACCAGGTGATCATGGAAGTCGCCCCCGACGCCCGGCAGGACGAGAGCGCGCTGGCGGCCATCTACGTGCGCGCCGCCGGCGGCACACTGGTGCCGCTGTCCAGCTTCACCACCGTCACGCGCACCGTCGGACCCACCGCGGTCAACCACGTCGGCCAGCTGCAGGCGGTGACCGTGTCGTTCAACCTCGCGCCTGGCGCCGCGCTGGGTGACGCAACCAACCGCATCGAGCAGGCGCGTACGCAGCTGCGCATGCCGGCCTCGATCATCACGCGCTACGGCGGCGACGCCGCGGTGTTCAAGAGCTCGCAGGGCGGGCAGGCGATCCTGATCGTGAGCGCGCTGCTGGTCATCTACGTGCTGCTGGGCGTGCTCTACGAGAGCTACATCCACCCGCTCACCATCCTGGCCGGCCTGCCGTCGGCGGCGGTGGGGGCGCTGGCCACGCTGATGCTGTTCGGGCAGGACCTGACGCTGATCGCCACCATCGGCATCCTGCTCCTGATCGGCATCGTCAAGAAGAACGCGATCATGATGATCGACTTCGCGCTCGACGC
>JADZCL010000039.1 GCA_020851615.1 Rubrivivax sp. | reverse complement strand
TGTACGTGCTGTACAACGCCTTCGGCGCCTACGACTTCAGCGGCAAGGTCGACGACATCACCAAGCCCGACTTCGTGGACCCCGGTCACCGGCGCTACGAGCTGCACCGCGTGTGGGTGGTCGAGGCCACGGTCAAGCAGGGCATGCGGCATACCGCCCCCAAGCGCACCTACTACCTCGACGAGGACAGCTGGAACCTGACCATCGGCGAGGACTACGACGCGCAGGGCAAGATCTTCAAGGTGCGCGAAGGCTTCCTGATCCCGGTCTACGAGACCGGCAGCTGCGACACCTCGGCCTTCGTGCAGAACATCCTCTCCGACGGGCGCTATGTCTTCGACATGCACGCTGCGGGCACGGGCAAGGACGTGCAGTACCTGACCGAGCCCAAGGGCCCGCGCATGTCGCCCAACTTCTACACCGCCGACAACCTGCGCGCGGTCAGCGAGCGCTGATCGACCCGCAACCCTGCAGCGATTCCAGGAGGGACCAGACATGACAGCAACCCGATTCCCGCTCCGCCCCGTCGCCTTGGCCGTGCTCACCGCCAGCGTGGGCGCGGCGCAGGCCTTCACCTTCGAGGTCGGCGACCTGCGCGGCAACTTCGACTCGACGATTTCCGCTGGCACGGGCATCCGTGCGCGTGCGCCCAGCTGCGAAGCGGTGACCGACGGCGCCAGCGGCCCGGGCGCCCCGGCCGGCTGCCTGGCGCCCACCTCGGCGCTAGGCGACCAGGGCGACCTGAACTACGGCAAGGGCGATTTCTTCACCGGCTACCTGAAGGGCAGCCACGAACTGCTGTTGAAGGCGCCGGGTGACCTGACCTTCCTGGGCCGCGTCAACTGGGTGCGCGACTTCCGCGCCACGCACACGACGGGCATCCTGAGTGCCACCACCCCGCCGGAGCTGACCGACGGCCTGTCCGACGACGCGCGCAAGGACCTGAAGTTCAAGGCCCGGCTGCTGGACCTGTGGGTGTCCAAGTCCTTCCAGATCGGCGACCAGCAGGCCCGCGTGCGCATCGGCAACCAGGTCGTTTCCTGGGGCGAGAGCCTGTTCCTGCCCGGCGGCATCAACAGCACCAATGCGATGGACATCATGCGCCTGTCGCAGCCGGGCACCCAGTTGAAGGAGGTCTACCTGCCTGCGCCGATGATCAGCGTGGCCAGTGGCGTGGCCCCCGGCGTCAACGTCGAGGCCTACCTGCAGACCAACTGGAACAAGAGCTACTTCCCGCCCACGGGCAGCTACTGGTCGGTCGTCAACGGCCTGGGCCGGGGGCATGAGTCCTACGGGCTGGCCGAGAAGCGCGCGCGCAACTCCGGGCAGTGGGGGGTGGCCGTGCGCTATGCACCGCAGGGGCTGCAGTTGAACCTGGGCGCCTATGCGATGAACTACCACGACAAGACGCCCAACTTCAGCATCGACATCGACGGCAAGGGCGAGATGGGGTGGGTGCACCTCGAGAACCGGCGCCTGTACGGCGTGAGCGCCAATTTCCCCGTCGGCGACTGGGCGATCGGCACCGAGTTGTCCTACCGCCCGCGGGACGCGGTGGCGCTCAACGCGGCCACCAGCGGCTGCGCATCGCAGAACGGCAACTGCTGGGTCGACGAGGCGCGCTGGCAGTGGCATGGCACGGCGCTGCTGAGCCTGACGCCAGACGTCGGCGGCGGCATCCTGCGCGCGCTGGGCGCGCAGACGGCGACGCTGCTGTTCGAGGCCGTGGCGATCCGCTATCCGAACATGAAGTCCGACTACGGCGGCGACTTCGTCACGGCCGGCGGCTGGGGCTGGGGCCAGCTCACCGATCCGGCCGGCACGCCGGTGCCGATGGGCACGCGCACCTCGGCGGGCTTCAACTTCGACTTCAGCTGGGTCTATGACGGCACACTGATCCCGGGCTGGCAGGTGATGCCCGAGATCTACTACTTCCAGGCCGTCTCCGGGCGCACGCCCAACCTCTCGGGCCTCTTCATGAAGGGCGCCAAGTCGGCCAACCTCCTGGTGAGCTTCATCCAGAACCCCGCCAAGTGGCAGGTGACGCTGAACTACGCGCGCTTCTGGAACGGCAAGGAGCTGCTGGACCAGCCGCTGAAGGACCGCGACTTCTTCGGCATCACCCTCTTGCGCAACTTCTGAACCCATGCGGCCGGTGCAGGACGACGGCGGTGCCGCCGCTGGCGTCCTGCACGTGACCGCGTGAACGCGTGAGCGCATGAACGCCTCAGGCGCGCCGCCCCCATCTGCCTCCCGCATGGCCAACGACCCCGAAACCACGCCCAGGCTGCTGCGCGCACTGCAGGCGCTCGAGAACCTGCTCTTCCGCCAGCGCACGCCGGTCCTCGTGGGGCTCTTCCTGCTGACGCTGGTGATGGGCTGGTTCGCGCTGCAACTGCGCATGGAGGCCGGTTTCGAGAAGCAGCTGCCGATCGGCCACGAGTACGTCGGTACCTTCAACGAGTATCGCAACGACCTGCTGGGCGCCAACCGCCTGACTTTCACGGTGCGCTCGCGCGAGGGCAAGATCTGGACGCGTGCGGGCCTGACGCGCCTGTACGACGTGACGCAGGCGGTGATGGCGCTGCCGTGGGTGTCGCGCGGCAGCGTGCAATCGCTGTGGACGCCCAACGCCTTCGTCAACGAGATCACCGAAGAGGGCTTTCGCGCCGACCCCATCATCCCCGGCACCATCACGGCCGCGGGCCTGGACGACGCGGCAATCGCCGGCATCGCGCGCTCGACCAGCCAGGGCGGCTACGTCGGCGTGCTCGTCTCGCGCGACCAGACCAGCGCGATGATCACCGCCGAGCTCAACGAGTTCGACGCCAGCGGCAAGCACATCGACTACGTCGCCTACAACAAGGTGCTCGAGGAGCAGATCCGCCGGCCCTTCGAGGACAAGGATTTCGAGATCGAGATCATCGGCTTTGCCAAGCAGATCGGTGACATCGCCGATGGTGCGGCGGCGGTGCTCGAGTTCTGTCTCGTCGCCCTCGTGCTCACGGCGCTGGCGGTCTACTGGTACTGCCACTCGCTGCGCTTCACGCTGCTGGCCATCGGCTGTTCGCTGGCGTCACTGATCTGGCAGTTCGGCACGCTGCGGCTGCTGGGCTACGGCCTGGATCCGCTGGCGGTGCTGGTGCCCTTCCTCGTCTTCGCCATTGGCGTCTCGCACGGCGTGCAGCAGATCAACTTCATCGTGCGCGAGATCTCGCACGGCAAGCCCAGTGGCGAGGCCGCGCGGGCGAGCTTCATCGGCTTGCTGATCCCCGGCACGCTGGCGCTGCTGACGGCCTTCGTCACCTTCATCACGCTGCTGCTGATCCCGATCCCGATGGTGCGCGAGCTGGCCGTGACGGCGGCCATCGGCGTGGCCTACAAGGTCATCAGCAATCTCGTCATGCTGCCGTTGGGGGCCTCGTACTTCAAGGTCGGCAAGGCCTATGCCGACAAGGCGGTCGTCAAGCGCGAGCAGCGCTCGGCCTGGCTGCGCGCGGTGGCGCGCCTGGCCGAGCCCAAGCGCGCCCCCATCGTGCTCGTGGTGGCGGCGCTCGTGTTCGTGCTGGCCGCCTGGCAGAGCCATGACCGCGTCGTGGGCACGCTGCAGCCCGGTGCGCCCGAGCTGCGCGAGGACGCCCGCTACAACCGCGACGCGGTCTCGATCGCAGCCAACTATGACGCCGGCCTGGATTGGCTCACGGTGGTCTTCGAGGCGCCACCCGACTCCTGCGAGAAGGCCGCGCTCGGTGCCTACCAGGACCGCTTCACCTGGGCCATCGAGCCGGTGCCCGGCGTGGTGGGCGTCACGTCCTATTCGTCGATGCTGCGCCAGTACAACGAGGGCTACAACGAAGGCAACCCGAAGATGGGCGCGGTGCCGATCGACCCCGGCAACTACGCGGCGCTGTCGACCGAGATCGGGCGCGTGCCCGGCATGATGCGCAAGGACTGCAGCATGACCGCGGTTCACGTCTACCTGGCCGACCACAAGGCGAGCACCATCAACCGCCTCATCGCGGCGGTCAAGGACTTCCGCAGCCAGCACCCGCTGGCGGGCGTGAAGATCCGCCTGGCCGCCGGCAACGCCGGCGTGCTGGCGGCCATCAACGAGGAAGTGGCGCACAGCGAGCTGCCGATGATGCTCTACGTGTACGCCGCCATCGTGCTGCTGGTCCTCGTCGTCTACCGCGACTTCCGCGCCGTGCTGGCGTGCTGCCTGCCGCTGACGGTGGGCACCTTCGTCGGCTACTGGTTCATGAAGGAACTGCAGATCGGCCTGACCGTGGCCACGCTGCCGGTGATGGTCCTGGCGGTGGGCATCGGCGTCGACTACGCCTTCTACATCTACAACCGGCTGCAGTTGCACCTGGCCAGCGGGCAGGGCATCGTGAAGGCCGTGGAACACGCCATCCTCGAGACCGGCATGGCCACCATCTTCACGGCGATCACGCTGGCCATCGGTGTGGCGACCTGGTCGTTCTCGGAGCTGAAGTTCCAGGCCGACATGGGCAAGCTGCTGGCCTTCATGTTCATGGTCAACATGGTGATGGCGATGACGGTGCTGCCGGCGTTCGCGGTCTGGCTCGAGCGCGTCTTCCCGCGCCGCAGCCCCGCGCGTGCGCCGGGCATGCTCGGTCACTGACACCCCATGGCGGCCGTGATGGCACCATGCGTTCCGGGCGGTGCGCCGATGGCGGCACCAGTGTGCAAGACCCTTCGTGCAAGGAGTGGACGATGAAAACCTACGCCAATACCGTCAACGGCCAGCCCGTTGTCTCCGACAAGACCTTCGAGTCCCACAACCCCGCCAATGGCGAATCCATCGGCCGCGTGCCGGTGTCCACGGCCGAGCAGGTCGCGCAGGCGGTGGCTGCTGCGCGTGCCGCGCAACCGGCCTGGGCCGCACGCCCCGATGGCGAGCGCAAGGCGCTGATGATGAAGGTGGCCGAGGTCATCAACAAGAACGCCGCCTACCTGGCCGACTGGGTCACGCGCGAGCAGGGCAAGCCCCTGGGCGGCGTGGGGCCCGACCAGGTGCCCGGCGCGCGCTTCGAGGTCTGGGGCTGCGAGGCCTGGACCCAGGTGCCCGCCAGCCTGGATCTGCCCACCGAAGTCGCCTTCGAGGACGACACCCGTCGCGACGAGGTGCAGCGCGTGCCTTACGGCGTGATCGCCGCGATCGCGCCATGGAACTGGCCGCTGCTGATCGCCATCTGGCAGATCGTGCCCTCGATCCGTGCCGGCAACACGGTGGTCATCAAGCCCTCGGAGTACACCTCCATCGGTACGCTCGAACTGGTGCGCCTGATCAACGAGGTGCTGCCCCCGGGTGTCGTCAACACCGTCAGCGGCGCGGGCGAGGTCGGTGCGCAGCTGGTGTCCAACCCGCAGGTCGACAAGATCATGTTCACCGGCTCGGCACGCAGCGGTGCCAAGGTCGCCGAGGCGGCGGCCAGGAACGTGATTCCGGTGACGCTGGAGCTGGGCGGCAACGACGCCGCGATCATGTTGCCCGATGCCGACCCGCAGGCCATGGCGATGGGCCTGTTCTGGGGCGCCTTCATCAACATGGGCCAGACCTGCGCGGCGGCCAAGCGCCTGTACGT
>JADZCL010000038.1 GCA_020851615.1 Rubrivivax sp. | reverse complement strand
GATGATCCAGGTCGTCGACGGCCGGACCGACGCGATCGTTGCCGACATTCCCCTGAAGGGCTTCGTGCGGGAGGTCGACCTGAGCGCCGACAAGCGCTACCTCTACGTCGCCGCCAGCCGTCACCTGGTCCACAAGCTCGACCTGCAGACGAACCAGATCGTCGCCACGATCGACCTCAACAGCGACAACTGGGAGCGCTTCATGTACGGCTTCCAGCTCGACCCCGACGGCAAGACCGCCTGGGGCGCGCTGATCTCGCGCAGCACGCAAGGCGGCGAGCCGGTGATCGGCAAGCCCGTCGTGGCGCAGTTCGACCTGGCCAACGGGCGCATCCTGCGCAGCGTCGAGGTGCCCTGGGGCGTCGGCCACCTGCTGCGCGTGAAGGGCGGCCAGCTCGTCGCCGTGGGACAGGACCTGTTCCGTATCGACACCAACGCGGCCCAGCCGCGCGTCATCGAGACCATCCCCATGTTCGACAAGGGCATGAACATCCTGCCGTTCTGGGAGTACCCCTGGGAGAACGGCGACCGCCTCGTCGCCGCGTACTACACCGCCACGGCGATGGGGCTGCTCGTGATCGACCAGAACACCGGCGCGGTGAGCGAGGAGGTCTTCAAGGGCGACCCGGTGATGGCCTATTCGGTCATCGTCTCACCCGACCGCAAGACCGGCTATGCGGTGATGGACGACATCAGCGTGCTCGACATGGAAAAGCGCGTCGTCAAGACCTCGGTGCCGCTGGTCGAAGGCACCTCCTACGGCGTCAACATCTCGAGCGACGGGCGCAAGCTGTACGTGGGCGCCGGTGGCTCCACGCTCACCGTCTACGACGCCAAGACACTGGCGCCGCTGAAGGTCCTGCACATGGCCACCGATGGCATGGACGTGCGCCGCATCACCTTCTGATCCCAAGCGCGCGATGGAATACGGCCTGCGCCTGCCGCATGCGCCGGACCTGCACACGCTGCCGGCCGATCCGCGCACGGCCTGCCCGGCGCCCTGGCGCGCGCTGCTGCCGCCCGGGCCGCTCACGGCGCTGTACTTCGGCTCCGAGTTCTGCGAGGACCGCCTGCCCGACGCCGACGAGGCCCTGGCCCTGTGCCGCCACGCCCAGCAGCGCGGCCTCGAGGCCACCCTGCTGACGCCGCTGGCCACGCCCGACGCGCTGCAGCGCGTGCAGGCGCTGCTGGCGCAGCTGGTCGCACAGGGTGCGCAGCCGGCCGTCGTCTTCAACGACTGGGGGGTGCTGGGCCTGCTGCGCGAGCAGCACCCCACGCTGGCGCGCCGCGCGGGGCGGCTGATGAACCGCTCCCTGCGCGACCCCCGCGCCTACCAGGACGCCCCGCAGGGCCGCGCCAGCCACGACGGCCGCCGCTTCGCGCGGCTGCGCCGCTTCCTTGCCGAGGCCGGCGTGGCCGCACTCGAGTCCGACGCCGATCTCGAAGGCGGCTTCCTCGGTGATGGCGACGACGCGCTGCAGCGCACCCTGCACCTGCCCTACACCTTTGCCGCGTCGGGTCGCAACTGTCCACTCAAGGCGCTGCTGTACCGTGACGGGAATGGCTTTTCCAAGGCCATCGCCGAGCGCTGCACCGCGCCCTGCCGCAGTGGGCCGCTGCCGGCCCCGCGCAGCGACACGGCGCTGCCGCAATGGCGCGCGGGCAACACGCTCTTCTACGAAGTGCCGCCGGCCGCGCTGGCGGGCTTTCTCGCCCACGCCGACCGGATCGTGCTGCACGAGGAGGCCATGCCGTGAAGATCCTCGCCCCGCTGCGTGGTGCCGACGAAGTCCAGCCGCTGCTCGAGGCCGGTGCCACCGAGTTCTACTGCGGCCTGGCCCCTCCAGGTTGGGAGGAGGAGTTCGGTGCGGCCTGGTCGAACCGGCGCAGCACGCGCTCGGCCGGGGTCGCCAGCCTGGCGCAGATGCAGCACATCGTCGAAGAGGCCCAGGGGCGGCCGGTGTTCGCCACGCTGAACTCGCCCTCCTACCCCGCCGGCGCGGTGCCGCGCCTGGTCGAGTTCGGCCACACGCTGCTCGAGGAGGTCGGCATCAGCGCGCTCATCGTCGCCGAGACCGAGCTGTTGCTGGCACTGGTCGACGAGGGGCTTGCGCCGCGCTTGCACATCTCGAGCCTGGCGAGTTGCCGCAACGCCGGTGCGGCGGCCTTCTACCGCGATCTGGGCGTGCCGCGCGTGATCCTGCCGCGCCACGTCACGCTCGGCGAGATCGAGGCCATCGCCGTGCCGGGGCTGGAGCTGGAGGCCTTCATCCTCAACGACGGCTGCGTGTTCGAAGAGGGCCTGTGCGCCACCACGCACGCGCTGGGGACCTACTGCATGAGCGACCGCGTGGGCGGCAAGTACGTGCAGCTCGACGAGCGCTACGAGTTCTGGCGCTGGCTGCAGAACAACAGCGGCTGCCAGACCAGCCGCGGCATCACGCTGGGCCCCTGCGGCCTGTGTGCGCTGCCGCGCCTGCGCCAGGCCGGCGTATGCAGCCTCAAGGTCGTAGGGCGCGAGGCATCGCTGGCACGCAAGGCGGCTTCGGTGCGCCTGGCCGCAGCGGCGCTGGCGACTGCCAACACCAGCGGGCGCCCGCAGGACATCCGCAGCCGGGTGATCGACCTGCGCGGTGCACCGCAGCTCTGCCAGGACGCGCACCTGTGCTACTACCCCGACGTCTGGGCCACGCCGGCGTGCACCTCCCCTGAGCACGCTGCGGCCGCCAACGACCCACCATGCTGAAGGCGCTGGCCCGATTTGCGCCCCACCTGCGCGGTGGGCAGCGCGCGCTGGCGCTGCTCTTCGTGCTGGGCCTGGCCGGAGCGGCCGTGTCGCTGGCGACACCGCTGCTGGGCAAGGCCTTCATCGATGCGGTAACCACCCGCGCCGACTACTCGATCATTCCGCGCATCGCCGGCGCCTTCGTCGCCCTGGCTCTGCTGGACCTGGTGCTGGCCATCGTGTCGCAGCGCGTGCATGCGCGGCTGTCGGCCGACCTGCTGGCGCGCCTGCGCGCCATGCTCTTTGCGCGCTGCCTGTCGGGGCCGCTGGCGGCCATCGAGCCCGTGCGCCACGGGGACTTGCTGACGCGCTTTGGCAGCGACCTGCCGCGCATCCAGACGCTGCTGGTCGACGGGCTGCTCGGTGCCCTGCAGAGCCTGCTCTTCCTGGCCGTCGCCGCGGCGATCACCTTCACGCTCTCGCCGGTGCTGGCACTGTGGAGCTTCCTGGGCGTGGCGCTGGCGCTGGCCGCCACGGCGGCGTTCCGGCGCCCGATGGAGGCCCGCAGCACGCGCGTGCGCGAGGCCGTCGCAGCGCTCTCACACGTCCTGGCCGAACGCCTGGCCGCGCTGCGCGCCATCCGCCTGCACCGCACGCAGCAGCAGGAGCAACAGCGCCTGGCCGAGGCCAACGCCCACCTCACGCGCGAGGTGGTCGGCCTGCAGTCGGTCGACGCACTCAGCACCGGCATCCCCGGCTTCGCGCTCACGCTCGCGCTGGCATGGATCTACCTGCTCGGTGGGCGGCTGCTCGAGGCCGGCACGATCAGCCTGGGCACCTTCTTTGCCTTCGTGCTCTATCAGGGGCGGCTGTTTGCGCCAGCGCAAGGGCTGCTGGGCCTGCTGCGCAACCTGCAACTGGCACGCGTGAGCGTGCAGCGCGTGGTCGATCTGCTCGGCGAGGAGCAGACTGCCACGCCAACCCCCTCTCATGCCGACGCAACGCCAGCGGCCGCCACGCATGCCATTGCCGTCATCGAGCTGGCTGGCGTTCACTTCGCCTATCCCGGCAAACCGCCGGTGTTGCACGGCGTTGATCTGGTCGTGCAGGCGGGCGAGCGCGTGACCCTGATTGGCGCCTCCGGAGCGGGCAAGACGACGCTGGTGCACCTCCTGTTCGGTTTGCGCGAACCGACGTCCGGCCAGGTGAGGATCGAAGGCTGCAGCGCCGCGCAGCAAGGCATGGCGCTGGGCTATGCCGGCGCAGAGCCCTTCCTGATGCACGCCAGCGTCGAGGAGAACCTGCGCTACGGCAACCCCGGCGCAAGCCGTGCCGACCTCGAGCGCGCGCTGCATCTCGCCGAGGCCGCAAGCTTCGTCGCCGCCTTGCCTGAAGGCCTGGCCACGGTGATCGGCGGGCGCGGCCTGGCGCTGTCGGACGGCCAGCGCCAGCGCCTGGGGCTGGCGCGCCTGTTCCTGCGCAATCCGCGCGTCCTTGTCCTCGACGAGGCCTTCTCCGCGCTGGACCTGGACACCGAGCGCCGCATCCGCGCGCGGCTGTGGCAGGCGTTTGCCGGCCGCAGCGCGCTCGTCATCTCGCACCGCGGACTCGGCCTGGACGAGTTCGACCGCCTGCTCGTCCTGCGCGAGGGTCGGCTCGAGGAAGCGAGCGCCGGGCACGCCCGTGCGCTGCTGGAGCCCGCTGCGGGTGCCAGCGCACCGGTGCACTCCTGAAGCCCCCGCGCAGGCGCTGCGATGACGCTCACCATCGGCATCGTCGATTCCGGCGTCAACGCCTGGCACTCGCATGTGCGCGGCGCGGTGCAGGGCTGCCGCATCTTCGCCACCGCCGACGGCCGCATCGACGAGGACGACGACTTCCGCGACCCCAACGGCCACGGCACCGCGATCGCCGGCGTCATCCGCGAGGCCTTCCCCGACGCGCTGCTCTTCGCCGTGCGCGTGTTCGACGACCACGACCGCACCTACGCCTCGCTGGTGGCGCGCGGCGTGCTGCGCGCCGCCGCCGCCGGTTGCACCCACATCAACCTGAGCCTGGCCATGCCACCGGGCCCCGGCGCCCCGGTGCTGGCCGCCGCCTGCGCCGCAGCACTCGACGCCGGCTGCGTGCTCGTCGCCCCCGCAGACCCCCTGCACGCCGACGCCCTGCCCGCTGCGCTGGCCGGCGTGCACGTGGCCCTGGCCGACGACAGCCTGCCCCCCGGCAGCGTGCGCCGCTGCGG
>JADZCL010000037.1 GCA_020851615.1 Rubrivivax sp. | reverse complement strand
CCCACCGGCACGAAGCGGTCGATGGCCAGCTTGTTCAGCGCGACGAGGTACTTGCCGGCCGGCTTGGTGGAGTCGCCCTCCATGGTCATCAGGTGGCCGATGTTGTAGTGCACGCTGATCTTGTCGAGGACCTTGCCCTCGCAGAAGTTCCACTTGGCGACCTGGGAGTCGACGTAGAGCGAGGTGTAGGCGACGCAGGGCTTCGAATCGTACTGCGTGTGCAGCGGGCCGAGGCCGAGCGGCACCTGCACGTGCAGGGCGTCCTTCATGCCGATCACCGGGATGCCGTAGGGGTCCTTGCTCTCGAACTTGCCGGCCTTGATGGCGGCCTGGATCTTCTCGAAGCTGTAGACCGAGACATGGGTGTCGAGCTTGCCGGCGACGACGATGAACTTGCCGTCCGGCGTGACGTCGACGCCGTGCGGCGACTTCGGCTCGGGCACCAGGAACAGGATGCCCTCCTTGATGGCCGTCTCCATCATGATCACGTCGTGGCCGTTGATCTTCTTGGCCTTGCCGGCCTTGACGATCTCGGCGGCCTTCTTCCAGTTGACCACGTGCAGGTAATCGGTGTCCTTCGCCGAGCAGCCGGCCTCGTACGGCGGGCGGCCCTTCTCGATGCCGCCGACGTAGCGCTCGGAGCAGAAGGAGTTGGTGAACGACCAGCCGTCCGAGGCCAGCTTGCCGAAGTCGGAGAGGTCCTGCGAGTAGGGCGGCAGTTCGAGGGAGAACGACTCCTTCGCGTTGATGCGGCCCTCCTTGCGGTCGAATTTCCAGTAGGTGACGCCGCCGCGGTACTTCTCGTTGAACTCCTCGAGCGGGTAGAACTTCTTGTTCTCCAGCGGTGCGGCGTACTGGGCGGCCTCGATGACGTAGTCGGTGTTCGGGCTGACGAAGGCGCCGCCGTGCTCGGACTTGAAGATCGGGTTGACGACGATCTGCTTGGTTTCGAAGTCACGCAGGTCGATCACCGCCAGGCGCGGGTTGGCCTTGTCGTTGATGAACAGGAACTGGCCGTCGTACTCGCCGTTGGTCTCGCTGATCGCCGGGTGGTGCGTGTCACCCCAAGTGATGTCCTTGCCGTCGATGCGGCCCTGGCGCAGCACGTTCTTGCTGTTCTCGTCGTAACCGTAGCCCTGCCAGGGCTCGGGCGTGAACACCGCCACGTACTTCAGGATGCGCATCGAGGGCACCCCGTAGACGATGACCTGCCCCGACTGGCCGCCGGAGCTGAAGACGACGAAGTCGTCACGCTTGCCGGTGGGCACGTAGGTCTTGGCGGCGGCCAGCAAGTCCTGCTGGCTCAGGCCGCGGTTCTTCATCACGTCCTGCAGCGTGTCGGCCGCGCGGACGGGACCGCTGGCGAGGCAGGCCGCGGCGACCAGCGCCGCCGCGGAGATGGATCTGGCGGGTTTCACATGCATGGTGCTGTTTCCTTCCGGGTGATCACAGGGGGGTCGATGGAGGAGCGCGTGCCGGCGGTGTCAAGCGGCGGCATGCGCTCGAAGGTTCGATGGGGGCATGGGAGAAGACGCCCGGCGTTGCCGGGCGTGCGTCGGTCGCGGTCGCGGTGCGTGCGGGAGGGGCATCCAACGGCAGGCACAGCGCGCAATCCAGATGGTCGGCGACCTCACCGGTTGCAGCCAAGCCTGCCTTCGTGGCGCTGCTGCACACCGCACCGTAGACCGGTTGCGCGAACCAAGGCGCCGCGCTGCCGACGGACACCACCAGCACGAAGGCGCACAGCACCCAGAGCCGGGCGCGCAGGTTGCGGCGCAGGTTGCCGATCACGGTGGTCTGCAGGAGGGGTTCGCGGTAGGCCGGCTCGAGGCCGTATCGAGAATTCACGATACGCAGCGTCTTTCGGTGCCGCCTTGAACCGGTATAAGAATTGGCTCTTCGCCGTAGGCGTGCGATCAGTCGATGACCTCGATCAGGCCCTTCATCTCGGGGTGCGGACCGCAGATGTAGGCGTACCGGGCCGGCTTGTCGAAGCGCCGCTCGAAGGTGTCACCCGGGAAGAGCCGCTCGGACTCCATGCCGTCGGGCCCGTCGAAACGCACCGTGTGTGTGGTGCGCTTCTCGGCGTTGACCCACCTGACGGTGGTGCCGGCCTTGACGGTCAGGTTTTGCGGGATGTACTTGTAGTCACGGATCTCGACCACCACCACCGATCCGGCTGCGCGTGCACCGGGCGCACGGGTGCAGGCCAGGCCGGTCGCCAGGGCCTGCACGAAGTGGCGTCGCCGCAGCCGTCTCGGCAAGGCCCGCTCCGGCCGTGGCTACTGCTTGGTCGCGTTGATGTCGGCCTTGGCATCGATGCCCAGCGTGTAGCCGCTGGAGACATGGTGGAAGCGGCCGATCGTGTGGTCGTCGTGGATCGCGAAACCGAAGTTGTAGGTCTTGCCCGCGCTCAACGCGATGTCGCCTTCGCCGCCTGTCAGCTTGCGCGTGAAGACCACCGACCACTCGTCGCCCTTCTTCTCGCCCTTGGCTTCGAGCAGCGCCTTGCCGCCTTCCATGACCCGCTTGTCGGCCACGTGGCCGTCGAACTTGGCGCCCTTGCTGGTCCACTGCAGCAGGTCGTAGAACTTGCCGGAGGCCAACGCGCCGTCCTTGACCCACTTGGTGCGCTTGTCGTCCTTGGCCGCGGGCATGGTGCGCAGGTCGGTGTGACAGGTCTCCCAGCAGCCCGACAGGTTGGCGCCGGGGATCTTGTTGTCCTCGAGCATGAAGGCCAGCTTGACCTGGTTGTCCTTGTCCATCTTCTCTGCGCCGCCAGCGGGCTGCTTCCAGCTGAAGCGCAGGTACAGGTTGGCGCCGTCGTTGGCGGCCTGCACGTTGACCGGGATGGAACCAACCTTGCCGGGGATCGGCTTGGGCTCGATCTTCTGGCCGCTGACCATCTTCTTGCCCATGTCGGCGGCTTCCTGGTGGTGGCAGCTGGCACAGGTCTCGCCCTTCTTCAGCGCGCGCACGCCGCCATGCTCGCTGCCGGTGTAGACCCACTCGATCGGTGACACGCCGGGGTAGTACAGCGTGATGGCTTTGGCCGGGACCTTGCCCCAGTCCGGGGGGGCCGCGAAGGCGTTGCCGGCGATCACCGCCGCGGCGGCCGTCAAGGCGAGGGTGTGCAGTCGCATGATGATCAATCCTCTTCTTTCATGCCCTTGGGCTTCTGGTGGGCGATGCCCTTGTGACAGTCGATGCAGGTCTCGTTGTCCCGCACCGCCAGCTCGTGTGACTTCTTGGCACGGGGCTTCTGCTTGTCGCTGTCCATGCTGGCCAGCGTGTGGCAGTTGCGGCACTCGAGCGAGTTGTTGGCCTTCATGCGGGCCCACTCGTGCTCGGCCAGTGACAAGCGCTTGGCCTCGAACTTCTCGCGCGTGTCGATCGATCCGACCGCCTTCCCGTAGAGCTCGCGCGTGGCCTGGATCTTGCGCAGCATCTTCGGCCCCCACTCCTTGGGCACGTGACAGTCGGGGCAGGTGGCGCGCACGCCGGTGCGGTTGGTGTAGTGGATGGTCTTCTGGTACTCCACGTAGACGTTCTTCTGCATCTCGTGGCAGCCGATGCAGAAGGTCTCGGTGTTGGTGGCCTCGACGATGGTGTGGAAACCCCCCCAGAAGAGGATGCCCAGCACCACGCCGATCAGCAGCAGCGACAGCAGCGACCAGGTGGTCGAGGGTGAGCGAAGCCTCTTCAACAGTCCTGGCTTGGCGTCGGGTGAGTTCATGACATGTTCCGGTTGGCCGGGCCACTTGCCGTGCGACGGTCGCTCCTCGAGCGGCCGCCGCGGGTCCGGCTCGGCCGTTCCGTCGATTGCACCCCGCGGGCCTCCGCGAGGTACCTTTTCAGGATCTCGAGGAGGCGGCGCAGGCGCTTCGCTGGGTCAATAGATATCGTGTTGCGTGTTGAAGACGTTGAACTTGCCCGTCGGGGTGATCATCTTCGGGTCGGTGATCACCTTCTTGAGCTTGAGCGTCTTGTCGTCGTAGATCACGATGGCCGACTGGTCGGTCTTGCCGCCCCACAGCGAGATCCACACCTCGCTGCCGTCCTGGCTGTACTCGGGGTGCACCGCGCGGCGCAAGGCCTTGGTCTGCGGCAGGCCCGAGTCCTTGGCCACATCGAGCTTGACCGGTGTCTTGCTCAGGTCGGCCAGGGTGTAGACATACACCGACTCGGCGTTCTCACGCTCCGGGTTCATCGGCAGGTCGGCCCACAGGTTCTTGCTCTTCGGATGCGTCTTGACGAAGAGGTTGCCCGCACCGGGCATCTTGAGCTCCTCGACGACCTTCCAGTTGTGCTGCTTGAACTTGGCGTGCTCCTTCTTGTCGGAGGCCGTGGAGATCAACGAGACCACGGCACCACCCAGGTGGCCGGTGGCCCACACCGGGCCGTACTTCGGGTGCATGAAGTTCGCGCCGCGCCCCGGGTGCGGGATCTTGGCGGTCTCCACCAGCGCGGCGAGCTTGCCGGTCTTGGTGTCCACCGCGGCGACCTTGTTCGACGCGTTGGCCGCCACCAGGAAGTAGCGCTTGCTGGCGTCCCAGCCGCCGTCGTGCAGGAACTTCGCCGACTCGATGGTGGTGGTCTTCAGGTTCTTGATGTCGCTGTAGTCCACCAGCAGGATCTGGCCCGTCTCCTTGACGTTGACCACCCACTCGGGCTTGATCTGCGACGACACGATCGAGGCCACACGCGGTTCGGGGTGGTATTCGCCATCGACCGTCATGCCGCGCGTGGAGACGATCTTCAGCGGCTGGAGGGTGTCGCCTTCCATGATCGAGTACTGCGGCGGCCAGTAGGTGCCGCCGATCAGGTACTTGTCCTCGAAGCCCTTGAACTTGCTGGTGTCCACCGAGCGCGCGTCGGAGCCCATGCGGATGGTCGCCACCGTGGTCGGCTCGGCGAACCACATGTCGATCAAGGTGACCAGACCGTCACGACCGACGGTGTAGACGTAGCGGCCCGAGGCCGACAGGCGCGAGATGTGCACCGCGTAGCCGGT
>JADZCL010000036.1 GCA_020851615.1 Rubrivivax sp. | reverse complement strand
GGCCTGGTGGCCCACGAGATGGGACGCGTGCCGCGGCGCGGCGAGGCCGTGCCTGTCGGGGGCCTGCGCTTCGTCGTGATGCTCACGCGCGGCGGCGCGGTGCGCTGGTTCCGCGTCGAGCGCGAAGCCGGCACCGCGGCTGTGGCCGACGAAGGCACCGTCGGCTGATGCCGCGCCTGCTGGCGCCACGCATGCGGGCGCTGGAGCCGCTTGCGCTGGCCTTGCTGGGCGCGTTGCAGACGCTGGCCTTCGTGCACACCCAGGCCTGGGGGCTGCCGCTGCTGGCGCTGGCGCTGCTGGTCTGGCGGCTCGACCACGCGCCATCAGTGCGCCGCGCGGCGTGGCTTGGCTGGTGCTTCGGCTGCGCCTGGCTGTGTGCCGGCACCTGGTGGCTGTTCATCAGCATGTACCGCTATGGCCACCTGCCAGCGCCACTGGCCGCTGCGGCGGTGCTGGCGCTGGCCGCGACGCTGTCGCTGTACCTGGCGGCGGCGGCGGCCGTGTACCGGCGCGGCCGGCG
Source organism: Rubrivivax sp. (assembly GCA_020851615.1). Classification (GTDB taxonomy): domain Bacteria; phylum Pseudomonadota; class Gammaproteobacteria; order Burkholderiales; family Burkholderiaceae_C; genus Rubrivivax. The sequence goes on along the minus strand of JADZCL010000036.1, from coordinate 9,488 downwards.
CGGGGACGCCTGGGACGCGCTGCGGTTTGCCGCCTGTTGGCTGCTGGCCGAGCTGGCGCGCGGCGTGCTGTTCACCGGCTTCCCTTGGGTCGCTAGCGGCTATGCCCAGGTCGACGGGCCGCTGGCCGCGCTGGCACCCTGGGTCGGCGTGTACGGCATCGGTGCAGTGCTGGCGCTGGTGGCGGCGCTGCTGGCGCGCGCCGCCGCTCCTGGCCTGCTGCGCGTGGGCGCACCGGCGCTGGGCGCTGGCCTGCTGGGCCTGGCTGCGCTGCTGGGGCCCGGGCAGCACACGCGGCCGGGGCAGACGCTGTCGGTGCAGCTGCTGCAGCCCAATGTGGCGCAGGACGAGAAGTTCGCTGCCGACCGACTGCCGGCCACGCTGGCGTGGGTGGGAGAGCGACTGCTGGCCAGCCGGGCCGACCTGGTGGTGGCGCCCGAGACGGCGGTGCCCCTGCTGCCGACCGATCTGGCCGCGCTGGCGCCGGGCTACTGGCAGATGCTGCGGGAACGCTTCGCCAGCGGGCCCCAGGCCGCGCTGATCGGCGTGCCGCTGGGTGACTTCGCCCACGGCTATACCAACTCCGCGGCCGGGCTGTCACAGGCGCCCGAGTACCGCTACGACAAGCAGCACCTCGTGCCCTTCGGCGAGTTCATCCCTGCCGGCTTTCGCTGGTTCACCGAGCTGATGCACATCCCGCTTGGCGACTTCACGCGCGGCCGGCCGGCGGCACCCTCGTTCGTGTTGCAAGGCGGCGAGCGTGCGGCGCCCAACATCTGCTACGAGGACTTGTTCGGCGAGGAGCTGGCACGCCGCTTCGCGGACCCTGCTGTCGCACCGACGCTGTTCGTCAACCTCAGCAACATCGGCTGGTTTGGCCACACCATTGCGATCGACCAGCATCTGGCCATCTCGCGCCTGCGGGCGCTCGAGTTCCAGCTGCCGGTGGTGCGTGCCACCAACACCGGGGCCACAGCCGCGATCGACCACCGCGGTCGCGTGGAAGCGCGGCTGCGGCCCTTCACCGCAGGCGTGCTCGAGGCGCGGGTGCAGGGCCGCCATGGGCGGACGCCCTATGCACGCTGGGCGGCCGCCTTCGGCCTGTGGCCGCTGCTTGGCGTGGGCCTGCTGGGGCTCGCCGCGGGCACGTGGCGGGCGCAGCCGCACGCGCGCGCCCCCTAAAATCACCCGCCCTGAGCGCGTACCGCACGGCCCATGCTGACTTTCCAACAGATCATCCTGCAGCTGCAGTCTTATTGGGCGGCGCAGGGCTGCGCGCTGCTGCAGCCCTGCGACATGGAAGTCGGCGCGGGCACCAGCCATACGGCAACGTTCCTGCGCGCGCTCGGCCCCGAGCCGTGGAAGGCGGCCTACGTACAGCCCAGCCGTCGCCCCAAGGACGGGCGCTACGGCGACAACCCCAATCGCCTGCAGCACTACTACCAGTATCAGGTGGTGCTCAAGCCTGCGCCGGCGGACATCCTGGACCTCTACCTCGGCTCGCTGCAGGCGCTGGGCTTGGACCTCCAGAGCAACGATGTGCGCTTCGTCGAGGACGACTGGGAGAACCCCACGCTGGGTGCCTGGGGCCTGGGCTGGGAGGTCTGGCTCAACGGCATGGAGGTGACGCAGTTCACCTACTTCCAGCAGGTCGGCGGCATCGACTGCAAGCCGATCACCGGCGAGATCACCTATGGCCTGGAGCGCCTGGCGATGTACCTGCAGGGCGTGGAGAACGTATTCGATCTGACCTGGACCGAAGGCCTCACCTACCGCGACGTCTATCACCAGAACGAAGTCGAGCAGAGCACCTACAACTTCGAGGAGAGCGATGTCGACTTCCTCCTGCACGCCTTCGGCGCGCACGAGCGCCAGGCGCGCCACCTGGTGGAGCGGCAACTCGCGCTTCCCGCGTACGAACAGGTGCTGAAGGCTGCGCACACGTTCAACCTGCTGGACGCGCGCGGCGCGATCAGCGTCACCGAGCGCGCGGCCTACATCGGTCGCATCCGCAACCTGGCACGCAGCGTGGCACAGAGCTACCTCGACAGCCGCGCACGCCTGTCCTTCCCGCTGGCGCCGCGTGCCTGGGCCGACGAGGTGAGCGCCCGGCTGGCCGAGCAGGCGGCCAAGCGCAGCGCCACCAAACTCGCCTGAAGCATGAGTACCGCGTCGAACCTGCTCGTCGAACTGTTCGTCGAGGAACTGCCTCCCAAGGCGCTGAAGAAGCTTGGCGAAGCCTTCGCGCAGGGTCTGGCACACAGTCTGAGCGTGCAGGGCCTGGTGCCGGCGCAGGCCGCCGTCACGCCCTTTGCCACGCCACGGCGCCTGGCCGTGCACGTGGTCGGCGTGCAGCCGCGCGCGCCCGACCGCGCGCAGCAGACCAAGCTGATGCCCGTGGCGGTGGCCCTGGATGCGCAGGGCGGTGCCACGCCTGCGTTGGTCAAGAAGCTGGCCTCACTCGGCCTCACCGCCGAGGTGCTGCCGCGCCTGCAACGCGCGGGCGAAGGGGCGGCGCAGACGCTCTACCTCGACACGGTCGTGGCGGGCACGACGCTGGCCGACGGGCTGCAGAAGGCGCTCGACGAGGCGATCGCCCGGCTCCCCATCCCCAAGGTCATGCAGTACCAGCTCGAGTCCGGCGAGGGGCCCGACTTCCAGCCCGGCTGGACCAGCGTGCACTTCGTGCGCCCGGCGCACGGGCTCGTCGCCCTGCACGGCGCGGACGTGGTGCCGGTGCGCGCGCTCGGGTTGCGTGCAGGCCGCAGCACGCAAGGCCATCGCTTCGAGGCTGCCAAGGCCGAGCTCGTGCTGCGCCACGCCGACGACTACGCACGCCAGCTGCTGGATGAGGGCGCGGTGATTGCGGGCTTCGATGCGCGCCGTGCCGAGATCGCACGCCAGCTGGCTGCGGTCGCTGCCACGCAGGGTCTCAGCCCGATCGAGGACGCCGCGCTGCTGGACGAGGTGACGGCGCTGGTCGAGCGTCCCAAGGTGCTGTTGTGCCGCTTCGAGCCGCAGTACCTCGCGGTGCCGCAGGAGTGCCTGATCCTGACCATGAAGGCCAACCAGAAGTACTTTCCGCTGCTCGATGGCGACGGGCGGCTGACCGAGCGCTTCCTCGTCGTCGCCAACGTCGACCCGGCCGATCCCGCGCGCGTGATCGAGGGCAACGAGCGCGTCGTGCGTCCGCGCCTGGCCGATGCGCGCTTCTTCTTCGACCAGGACCGCAGGCGCACGCTGGCTGCGCGCGTGCCGCAACTGGCGCGTGTGGTCTACCACGGCCAGCTCGGCACGCAGGGCGAGCGCGTCGAGCGCGTGCGCGCCATCGCGCGGGCGGTGGGCGAATCACTCGGCGGCGCAGCACTGGCCGCGCAGGCCGACCGGGCCGCACTGCTGGCCAAGGCCGACCTGCTGACCGACATGGTGGGCGAGTTCCCCGAGCTGCAAGGCGTGATGGGTGGCTATTACGCGCGCCACGATGGCGAGAGCGAGGCCGTGGCCTGCGCCATCGAGGACCACTACAAGCCACGCTTTGCCGGCGACGTGCTGCCGCGCGGCGAGGTGGGCCTGGCCGTGGCCCTGGCCGACAAGCTCGAGACGCTGGCCGGGATGTTCGGCATCGGCCAGCGGCCCACGGGCGACAAGGACCCCTTCGCACTGCGTCGCCACGCGCTGGGCGTGACGCGCATGCTGGTGGAGCGCCAGTTGCCGCTGGCGGTGCCGGCGCTGGTCTCGCACGCCTTTCGTGCCTTTGCCGCCACGCACGGGCAGGCGCAGGCCGAGGTCATGCACTTCCTCTTCGAGCGGCTGGTGGGCTGGCTGCGCGAGCTCGGCTACAGCGCGCACGAGGTCGATGCGGTGGTGGCGCTGCGCCCCGACCACTGGGCCACGCTGCCGCAGCGCCTGGCCGCGGTGCGCGGCTTCGCTGCATTGCCGCAGGCGCAGGCCCTGGCCGCTGCCAACAAGCGCGTGGCCAACATCCTGAAGAAGAGCGAAGCCGCGGCCGACGTGCCGGTGGCCCCGGCGCTGCTGCGCGAGAGTGCCGAGCTGGCGCTGGCTGCGGCGCTGGCCGAGGTCGGGCCGCAGGCCGAGGCGGCCTTCGAACGCGGTGACTACACCGCGTCGCTGAGCGCGCTGGCGGTGCTGCGCGAGCCGGTGGATGCCTTCTTCGAGCAGGTCATGGTCAATGCCGACGACCCCGCGCTGCGCACCAACCGGATCGCGCTGCTGCGGGCCCTGCACGCGGCGATGAACCGCGTTGCCGATCTCTCCCGGCTGGCCTCGTGATGCGTGCGGCCCCCGCCACCGCCCGCGGGGCCCAGGCCGCACATGCGCTCAAGCTCGTCATCTGCGGGCGTGACGGCGTCCTCAACGAGTACCGCGAGGACCATGTCAAGTCACCGCAGGAGTGGGTGCCCATTCCCGGTGCGCTGGAGGCGCTGGCGCGGCTGAACCAGGCCGGCTGGCACGCCGTCGTGGCGACCAACCAGGCCGGCATCGGGCGCGGCCTGATCGACATGGCGACCATCAATGCCGTGCATGCCTACATGAACCGCGCGCTGGTGGAGCAGGGCGGTCGGATCGATGCCGTCTTCTTCTGCCCGCATGCGCCCGAGGAGCAGTGCGACTGCCGCAAGCCGCTGCCGGGGATGATGCTGGACATCGGGCGCCGCTACGGCATCGACCTGGCCGAGGTGCCCATGGTCTGCGACACGCTGCGCGACCTGCAGGCTGCGCAGGCCGCGGGCTGCCAGCCGCACCTGGTGCTGTGCGGACGTGCCCGCAACATGAACGACGCCACGCTGCAGCACTGCATCGACTTGGTGCCGGCCACCGTCGTGCATGACAACCTGCGCGCCTTCGCCGACTACCTGCTGCGGCGTGACCACAGCGCCAGCTCGCAGGTCGGCGAGTTGCTCTGATCAGCGGTGCAGGGGCGGGCGCCACGTCCGTGCCTGGTGCGCACCGCTCCTAGAATCACGCACCATGACGCAACGTGGCGCCGCGGCCTTGCCCGTGCAGCTCTCGCTGTTCGATGGCGAAAGCGCCAGCGGTGCCGCGCCATCTCCGCCGCCGCCCGTCGACGCTGTCCGCTTCGGGCATCCGCGCGCGCAGTGCGAGATCCGCCTGGCCGAACATTGCGTGGCCTACGAACTGCGCCGTGCGCGCCGACGCAGCATCGGCTTCGTCGTTGGCCCCGAGGGCCTGTGCGTGAGCGCACCGCGCTGGGTCGGCCGCGCCGAGATCGAGCGCGTGCTGCGCGAGAAGCAGGCCTGGATCCTGCGCAAGCTGCACGAGCAGGCCGAGCGCGACCGCCGGCTCCAGGCCAGCCGCATCGAGTGGCGCGAAGGGGCCCAGCTGCCGTTCCTGGGCGAGACACTGATCCTCGTGCTCGACCCGCGCTGCACAGGCGCCGTGCTGCACACCGCCACCGACACGCTGCCCGGCGTGCCGCGCCTGACCCTGCATCTGGGCCTGCCGCAGTACGCCAGCCCCGTGCAGGTGCGCGAGCTCGTGCAGGGTTGGCTGCAACGGCAGGCGCAGCGCATCTTCGCCGAGCGCTGCGCCCACTTCGCGTCGCGCCTGGGCGTGCGGGTGCGTCGCATCGCGCTCAGTTCGGCCACCACCCGCTGGGGCAGCGCCAGTGCCGATGGCTCGATCCGCCTGCACTGGCGCCTGGTGCACTTCGGGCCGTCGGTGATCGACTACGTCGTTGCCCACGAACTCGCCCACCTGCGCGAAATGAACCACAGTCCGGCGTTCTGGGACGTCGTGCGCTCGGTGCTGCCCGACTTCGCGCAGGCCAAGGGCATGTTGCGCGAGCATCCTCTGCCCGCAATCGATTGAACTGCACAACCCCTGGATGGGGGATGAATCCCGTGCGTCGTCATGCCCTTTGGGGATGGCGGCTCAGACTGGTATGGTCACAATCGGAGCTCGCGCTGTCATCCGCGCCCGGCCCCCACGCCGGCGCAAGGCAAGCAAGGGACGGGCGACGTAGAAGGTGGGCCGGCAACGACCCGGCACCACGATGCCCGGGCAACGGCCGGTGGCAGGGCACAGGCACTGCCACCGGCCGCAGTCGTTTGTCGATCCCGCGGCGGGGTCAGGTCTTGCATCCTGCTGCGCGACGTTCCGCCGGTGGCCCCGCGCGGTGAATGACGAAGGACGCGCTGGCTGGCGCCGCTTGCCGGGCGCTCGACCGAATCGGGTTACATTGACGTTGACGTAAACGTCAATCCGACCATGTCCGATCTGTCCGAGCGTTCGCGCACCCTGGCGGGTGCGGCCTCTGCCTCCGCGGCGCCTGCGCCGGTCGATGCCCGCCTGCGCGACGCGAGCCCCTACACGATCACCGAACTGGCGCAGGAGTTCGACATCACCGCGCGCGCGATCCGCTTCTACGAGGACGTGGGCTTGCTGCGGCCGGAGCGGGTCGGGCGACGGCGGGTCTACTCGACGCGGGACCGCACGCGCTTGCGCTTGACCCTGCGCGGCAAGCGGCTGGGGTTGTCGCTGTCGGAGATCCGCCAGCTCGTGGAGATGTACGACTCACCGGCGGATACGGCCGCCCAGCTCACCGCCTTCCTGCAGGTGCTCGCCGAACACCGCCGGCAGCTCGAGCAGCAGCGCGAGGACCTCGAGATCACGCTGGCCGAGATCGCCCAGCACGAGGCGCGCTGCCGTTCGCTGCTGGCCGGGCCGCGTGCGCCGGCACGGCCGCGGCGCAGCACACGGCAGCGCTAGCGGCGGCGCCGCCGCCTGCCGTGCCCGCGTAGCTATCATGAACACTTGCGTCAACGTCAATCGCGCTGGAGCCCCCGATGCCCCTACCCGGACTCGATTTTCAGCTCGGTGAGGATGTCGACGCCATGCGCGACGCCGTGCAGGCCTTCGCGCAGGCCGAGATTGCGCCGCGTGCGGCCGAAATCGATCGCAGCGACCGCTTCCCGGCCGACCTCTGGCAGAAGATGGGCGAGCTGGGCGTGCTTGGCATCACCGTGCCCGAGGCCTACGGGGGGGCCGGCATGGGCTATCTCGCGCACATGGTGGCGATGGAGGAGATCTCGCGTGCCTCGGCCTCGGTGGGCCTGTCCTACGGCGCGCACAGCAACCTGTGCGTGAACCAGATCAAGCGCAACGGCACCGAGGCGCAGAAGCAGAAGTACCTGCCGCGGCTGATCAGCGGCGAGCATGTGGGGGCGCTTGCCATGAGCGAGCCGGGTGCGGGCAGCGACGTGATCAGCATGAAGCTGCGCGCCCAGGACAAGGGCGGCTACTACGTCCTCAACGGCAGCAAGATGTGGATCACCAACGGCCCGGACGCCCACACCCTGGTCGTGTATGCCAAGACCGAACCCGAACTCGGGGCGCGCGGTGTGACGGCGTTCCTGGTCGAGCAGGGCATGCGCGGCTTCTCGGTGGCGCAGAAGCTGGACAAGCTGGGCATGCGCGGCAGCCACACCGGCGAGCTGGTGTTCCAGGACGTCGAGGTGCCCGCCGAGAACGTGCTGGGCGAGCTCAACGGCGGCGCGCGCGTGCTGATGAGCGGCCTGGACTACGAGCGCGCGGTGCTTGCCGCGGGTCCGGTGGGCATCATGCAGGCGGTGCTCGACAACGTCGTGCCCTACGTGCATGAGCGCCGGCAGTTCGGGCGCAGCATCGGCGAGTTCCAGCTCGTGCAGGGCAAGCTGGCCGACATGTACACGACGCTGCAGGCCGGGCGCGCCTTTCTCTACACCATCGGCAAGAACCTCGACCAGCTCGGCACGGAACATGTGCGCCGCGTGCGCAAGGACTGCGCCAGCGTCATCCTCTGGTGTGCCGAGAAGGCGACCTGGATGGCCGGCGAGGGCATCCAGCTCTTCGGCGGCAACGGCTACATCAACGACTATCCACTGGGCCGCCTCTGGCGTGACGCCAAGCTCTACGAGATCGGCGCGGGGACCAGCGAGATCCGCCGCATGCTGATCGGGCGCGAGCTGTTCGCCGAGACGATGTGAAGACCGGGTTGCTTGCACGGAGTGCGCCACCGACACGATGAACGATGAACTGACGGACCTGCTGAGGAGCAATCGGCGCTGGGCGACCGAGACCGAGCGCCATCAGCCCGGCTTCTTCACGCGCCTGGCGCAGCAGCAGAGCCCGCGTTACATGTGGATCGGCTGCGCGGACAGCCGCGTGCCGGCCAACGAGCTGGTCGGCCTGCTGCCCGGCGAGATGTTCGTGCACCGCAACGTGGCCAACGTCGTCGTGCACAGCGACCTGAACGCGCTCTCGACGGTGCAGTTCGCGGTCGAGCACCTGCAGGTGGCGCACATCCTCGTCGTCGGCCACTACGGCTGCGCAGGGGTGCGCGCCGCGATGCGCGGGCTGCGCGTGGGCCTCGCCGACAACTGGCTGCGCCATGTGCACGATGTGCGCATGCGCCACCGCCGCCGCCTGGATCACCTGCCGGAACAGCGGCAGGAGGAGATCCTGTGCGAGATGAACGTCATCGAGCAGGTCGGGCATGTCTCGCAGTCGACGGTGCTCCAGGACGCCTGGGCGCGCGGCCAGGCGGTGGCCGTGCATGGCTGGGTCTACGGCCTGGCCGACGGCCTGCTCAAGGACCTGCAGGTGACGATGGACCGCCCCGAGGCCGTGGTGAGCGTCTACTCGGCAGCCATCAAGCGCTATCCACGCGGACCGGCGCCCGCGCGCGGGCCTGACGTCGACCCCGATCCGGACGCCGACATCGACTGAGCGGCCGCCCGGCGCGGCCCACACCGAAGGAGAACTGCCATGAACGACCCCATCGTCATCGTCGCGGCGGCGCGCACACCGATCGGCGGCCTGCTCGGCGACTTTGCCGGCCTTGCCGCCTGGGAACTCGGCGCGGTGGCGATCAAGGCCGCGGTCGAGCGCGCCGGTGTCGCCGGTGAGCGCGTCGACGAGGTGCTGATGGGCAACTGCCTGATGGCCGGCCAGGGCCAGGCGCCGGCGCGCCAGGCCATGCGCCGCGCCGGCCTGCCCGACAGCGCCGGCGCCGTGACGCTGAGCAAGATGTGCGGCAGCGGCATGCGCGCCATGATGTTTGCGCACGACATGCTGGCCGCCGGCAGCGCCAGCGTGATAGTGGCCGGTGGCATGGAGAGCATGACCAATGCGCCGCACCTGCTGTTCGCGCGCAAGGGCATCAAATACGGCGCGGCGCAGATGTTCGACCACATGGCCATGGACGGGCTGGAAGACGCCTACGAGCGTGGCAAGGCGATGGGCGTCTTTGCCGAGCAGTGCGTGGTCAAGTACGGCTTCACGCGCGAGGCCCAGGACCACTTCGCCGTGCAGTCCACGGTGCGCAGCAAGCGGGCCAACGAAGACGGCAGCTTCGACTGGGAGATGGCGCCCGTCACGCTGCCGGGCAAGGCCGGCGACACGGTGGTCAAGTGGGACGAACAGCCCTTCAAGGCCAAGCTCGACAAGATCCCGGGCCTCAAGCCCGCGT
>JADZCL010000035.1 GCA_020851615.1 Rubrivivax sp. | reverse complement strand
TGCTCGATGCGCTTGAGGATGCGCTCGCCATCGCCCTGGCTCTGCACCGCCGGGGAGATGGTGAGGGCGGCCATCTCGGCGGTGCGCGCTTCGGGATAGGGGTAGAGCGCGGCGCAGCCGAAGATGATGCCGTCGTGCTCGATCACCGTGTAGCTGCCGATGTCGCGCTCGATCTCGGCGCGGTCGCGGCGCACCAGGGTGCCGTCGCGTTCGAAGGGCTCGATGAGCTTGACGATCGCCGCCACGTCGTCATGCCCGGCTTCGCGCAGGCTCTCGAGCTTCTCGTCGACGACCATGGTGCCCATGCCGTCGTGCGTGAAGATCTCCATCAGCAGTGCGCCGTCGACGGCGAAGGGCAGGATGTGCGAGCGCTCGACGCCGCCCTCGCAGGCCGCCACGCAGTGTTGCAGGTAGAAGGCCGGGTCGCTGGGCTCCTGCGGCGTGGACATCGACTCCAGCAGCCGCCTGGCGTCGGCCAGCGCGATCTCGGTGTCGATGTCGCTGTGGTCATCGTCTGCCCGCTCGCGTATGCCAGGCACCTCGGTCAGGAAGACGAGCTTGTCTGCGTGCAGGGCGATGGCAGTGGCCGTGGCCACGTCCTCCATCGTCAGGTTGAAGGCTTCGCCGGTCGGCGAGAAGCCGAAGGGCGACAGCAGCACCAGCGCACCGATGTCGATGGCGCGGCGGATGGCGGCGCCGTCGACCCGCCGCACCAGGCCACTGAGCAGGAAGTCGACACCCTCGACGATGCCTACCGGCCGCGCGGTGAGGAAGTTGCCCGAGACGACCCGCACGGTGGCGTTGGCCATCGGCGTGTTGGGCAGGCCCTGGCTGAATGCGGCCTCGATCTCGAAGCGCAGCTGCCCCGCGGCCTCCTGGGCGCAGTCCAGCGCGACCGCGTCGGTGATGCGGATGCCGTGGCTGAAGCGTGAGCTCTGGCCCTTGGCGGCGAGCTGTTCGTTGAGCTGCGGGCGGAAGCCGTGCACGAGCACGAGCTTGATGCCGATGGCGTGCAGGATCGCCAGATCCTGCACCAGCGGGTTGAGCTTGCCCGCGGCAATGGCCTCGCCCGCAACGCCGACCACGAAGGTCTTGCCCCGGTAGGCGTGGATGTAGGGCGCCACCGAACGGAACCAGGGGACGAAGGTGTGCGGGAAGACGAGGCTCATGGCGCGCGGCATTGTGCAGCAGCAGGCGCCCCCGATAATGCGCGCCCCGTGACCGCGCCCATCGCCGCCGCCGCCGGGGTGCGTCCCCTGCCGCCCATCACCTTCCCCGAATCGTTGCCGGTGTCCGCCCGGCGCGAGGAGATCGGGCGTGCCCTGCAGCAGCACCAGGTGATCATCGTCTGCGGCGAGACCGGCTCGGGCAAGACCACGCAGCTGCCCAAGATCGCGCTGGCGCTGGGCCGTGGTCGCCGCGAAGGCCTGATCGGGCACACGCAGCCGCGCCGCATCGCGGCCAGCAGCGTGGCGCGACGCATCGCGCAGGAACTGGACACGCCGCTGGGCGAGGTAGTGGGCTACAAGGTGCGCTTCCAGGACCGGTTGCTGCCCGGGGCGATGGTCAAGCTGATGACGGACGGCATCCTGCTGGCCGAAACGCAGTCCGATCCGCTGCTGCGCGCCTATGACACCTTGATCATCGACGAGGCGCACGAGCGCAGCCTCAACATCGATTTCCTGCTGGGCTACCTGAAGCAACTGCTGCCGCGGCGGCCCGACCTGAAGCTCATCATCACCTCGGCCACGATCGACGCCGAGCGCTTTGCCGGGCACTTCGCGTCGTCCGCCGGCCCCGCGCCGGTGATCATGGTCTCGGGACGGCTGTACCCGGTCGAGCAGCGCTGGCGCCCCTTCGAGGAAGGCAAGGACCACGACCTCGCCGATGCGATCGCCGAGGCGGTCGATGAGCTCTGGCAGGGTGCGCAGGCCGGGCCGGGCGACATCCTGGTCTTCCTGCCCGGCGAGCGCGAGATCCGCGAGGTGGCCGACCACCTGCGCCGGCACCTCGCAAGCCGCGCGCGGGGCGGCCCGCAGCCCGAGATCCTGCCGCTCTTTGCGCGGCTGTCGCAGGCCGAGCAGGAGCGCGTGTTCGAGCCCGGCAACGGGCGGCGCATCGTGCTGGCCACCAACGTCGCCGAGACCTCGCTGACGGTGCCGGGGATCCGCTACGTGATCGACAGCGGCCTGGCGCGCGTCAAGCGCTACAGCTACCGCAACAAGGTCGAGCAACTGCAGGTCGAGCCGATCAGCCAGGCTGCGGCCAACCAGCGCGCCGGCCGCTGCGGCCGCGTCGCCAACGGGATGTGCATTCGTCTGTACGGCGAAGAGGACTTTGCGGCACGCGCGCGCTTCACCGATCCGGAGATCCTGCGCAGCTCGCTGGCCGGCGTGATCCTGCGCATGAAGGCGCTCAAGCTCGGGGCGGTGGAGGACTTTCCCTTCCTGCAGGCGCCGCCGCGCAAGGCCATTGCCGACGGCTATGCGCTGCTGTCCGAGCTTGGCGCGGTCGACGACGACAACGCCCTCACCGAGACGGGCATGCAGCTGGCGCGACTGCCGCTTGACCCGCGCGTCGGGCGCATGATCCTCGAGGCGGTGCGGCGCCACGCGCTCAGCGAGGTGCTGATCATCACTGCGGCCCTCTCCGGGCAGGACGTGCGTGACCGTCCGCTCGAGCAGCAGCAGGCAGCGGACGCCCGGCACAAGGCCTTCGACGACGAGCGCTCGGAGTTCATGGGCTACCTCAAGCTGTGGCAGTGGATCGAGGAAGGCCGTGGCCATGCCCGCACGGGCGCGGGCGTGGCCGCGCACAAGCTCTCCAACCGCCAGCAGGAGCAGCGGCTGCGCGAGTCCTTCGTCAACCCCCGGCGTGTGCGCGAGTGGCGCGACATCCACGCGCAACTGCACACCGTCGCCGGCGAACAGGGCTGGCGGCTGAACAGTGTGCCGGCCACCTACGAGCAGATCCACCAGGCCATGCTGGCCGGGCTGCTGGGCAACCTGGGCTGCAAGAGCGATGACGACGACTGGTACCTCGGTGCCCGTGGCATCAAGTTCTGGCGCCATCCAGGTGCCCATCTGTCGAAGAAGCCTGGCCGCTGGCTGGTC
>JADZCL010000034.1 GCA_020851615.1 Rubrivivax sp. | reverse complement strand
CGACCACCAGGCGTCCCTGCGCGTCCGGCCCAGCCAGCTCCTGCAGCAGCTTGGCCACGCGGGTGTAGACGTCATCGAGGGCCAGGCGCTTGACGGTGTCGCTGGAGCGGCGCACGAGGGCGATCAGCTTGCGGATCAGGTAGAGCGCGAAGTCGGGGTGTGTGGCGAGGACGTCGCGCACGTGCGCGCTGCTGACGACCACGCACTGCGTGGGCTCCAGCGTCATCACCGAGGCCGAACGCGGGCCGCCGTCCAGGGTCATCTCGCCGAAGGTCTCGCCCGGGCCGAGCGTCGTGTAGACGACTTCGCGCCCATCGCTGCCGCTGCCGTAGACCTTCACGCGCCCGGTAACGACGATGAAGATCGAATCGGACTCGTCGTGCTCGCTGACCAGCACGGCGTGGGCGGGATAGTGACGCTTGCCGCCGCGTGCGGCCATGGCCTGCAGCAGCGGCTCGTCCAGGACGGGTGCGGAGGCGTCGGCGTTCATCGGTGCGCGTCCGGGCAGGGCGGCCATGTGTCGGCGGAAGCGCGAGTATGCGACAGGGCCTGTCCACCTGCGCCCCGCATGCCGCGTTCTGGGGCCTTGTGCCGCCGGGGCTTGCGGGCCCTGCGGTGCTGCGCCAAGATCGGCGCGAGACGCTGGAGGCAGATGCGACGATGATGAAGACGGCCGCCAGGGCAACGACGGCGCGACGCTCACCCGATGGGCGCTGCGTGCTCTCCCCGGGCCTGAGCGAGGCTCCGGTGATGGACCTGCTGTGTTCGCACTTCGTGCTCACGCTCACGCAGCACCACGGCCCGCGGCTGAACCTGCGCCGCGACTGGGGCAGCCTGATGGCGCTTGTCGGCCGCCATCTGGTCTGGCCGCTGCCGGTGCTCACGCGCGTGCGTGGCTTTCTTGGCAAGCGCTGCAAGGGCAGTCCGCCGTGGCGCGGGCACGAGCTGCTCGCCGACGAGGCCTTCCTCGAGCGCCACGGGATCTGGCATGGCCCCTACGACGAAGGCTCGCTCTTCTTCTATCTGGACGAGTACGTGAAGGATGCGCACAAGGACCTGCTGGCTGCGCTCTCCAACACCTGCGACTGGCTCACGCGGCGGCTCAAGCGCGAGTCGGCGCTGGTGCAGAAGAACATCGACGCGCTGGCCGGGCTGCTGCAGCTCAATCCGGCCGAGCGGGCGCTGCTGCTCTACGGCACGCTGGCGCGCTGCCAGCGCGACCTGCGCGGCCTGCTGGTGGAGTTCAAGGTCTCCAATGCGCAGGAGGCCTATGCCGCACTGGCCGCGGTGGCCGGCGTCGATGAGCGCGACGTCGGCGAAGCGCTGCGCGCGGGCTCGCGCCTGGAGCGCATCGGCATGGTCGAGAACCTGATCTCGGAGCAGAACATCACCGACCTGGCCGACCTGATGAAGGTCAGCGAGCAACTGCCCCCGGTGCTGATGCGCGAATACGCCGGCCCGGCCGACCTGATGGCCGTGTTCACCCGGCCGGCGAGCAAGAGCGAGCTTGCTCGCGCGGACTTCGGTTTCGTCGCCGATGACGTGCAGGTGCTGGTCGACCTGCTGCAGAGTGCCACGGCACGGCACGAGGCCGGCGTGAACGTGCTGCTGTATGGCCCCCCGGGCACCGGCAAGACCGAGCTGGCCAAGGTCTGCGCGCAGGCCGCAGGTCTGGAGCTGTACGAGGTCGAGTATGCCGACCGCGACGGCAACAGCCTCTCCGGGCGCGACCGCTACCGCAGCCTGCAGATCGGCCAGGCCTTCCTCAAGGGCAGCACCGGCGTGGCACTGCTCTTCGACGAGGTCGAGGACGTCTTTCCGCCCATCAGCAGCGAGGCCGCACAGCTCATCGCGCGCCTGGACAGCAGCGACGCGCCGGCCTCGGGCAGCGTCAGCGGCAAGGCCTGGGTCAACCAGATCCTCGAGACCAACCCGGTGCCGGTGATCTGGATCACCAACCGCATCGAGCAGATCGACCCCGCGTTCCGCCGCCGGTTCCAGTACCACCTGCTGCTGAAGTCGCCGCCTCCGGGCGCGCGCGAGGGGCTGGTGGCCCGCGCGCTGGACGGCGTGGCCGTGAGCGCCGAGTTCCCGGCGCGGCTGGCCGCCCGGCGAGGCCTGACGCCGGCGCAGGTCCGCACGGCGGTGCGCTTTGCGCGCCTGGTCGGGCAGGACAAGCCGGCCGACGTGGTCGAGTCGCTGATCCTGCGCCAGCTCGGCAATGCCGACCGCGCGCTGGGCAGCACCGTCGGCGACAAGCCGGCGCGGCCGGTGGTCACGACCTACGACCTCGCGCTGCTCAACGTCGAATCGCGCTTTGCCGTGCCGCGCATCGTGCAGGCGCTGCAGCGGCGCGGTCACGGCACGCTGTGCCTGCACGGCGCGCCAGGCACCGGCAAGACGGCGCTGGCCGAGCACATCGCGCAGGTTCTGCAGCGGCCGCTGCTGGTGCGCCAGGCCAGCGACCTGGCGAGCAAGTTCGTCGGCGAGACCGAGCAGAACATGGCACGCATGTTCGAGGAGGCGCAGACCGAGGAGGCCGTGCTGCTGCTGGACGAGGCCGACAGCTTCCTGCGCAGCCGCCGCCGCGCCGAGCGCAACTACGAAGTCACCGAGGTCAACGAGATGCTGCAGGGCATGGAGCGCTTTGCCGGCGTCTTCATCTGCACCACCAACCTGTTCGAAGACCTGGACGAGGCTGCGCTGCGGCGCTTCACGTTCAAGATCCGCTTTCTGCCCCTGGCTGCGGTGCAGCGCGAGCGCATGTTCGTGGCCGAGGCGCTGGGCGGCGAGGCCCAGGCGCTGAACGCAGAGAGACGCGCGCGATTGCAGGCGCTGGACCAGCTGGTGCCGGGCGACTTTGCTGCCGTGCAGCGGCAGATCGAGATCCTGGGCGAGCCGCTGGATGCCGACGCCTTCCTCGCCCAGCTCGAGAGCGAGCACCGCGTGAAGCCTGAGGTGCGCCAGCGGCGCGGCATCGGCTTTGTGTCAGCAACTGCACACTCCCCCGGGTCGGGCGGCTGACTTCGCACAGGTGCCCGGCTATGCTTCGGGGCTCGCTGCGCCCGCGCCCTGCGGTGCCGGCGGCCTCGCCTGGAGCCCTGTTGCCCTATGCCATCCGTCGGTGATACCTCGGTCCTGCTGTGGGTGGCGTCGGCCTGTATTGCCCTGCTGGGTGCGCGCACCTTCCTGGAGTATCTGCGGCGCACCAGCCACGAAGGCCCGCTGCGCATGTGGCGCGAACTGTCGCTGGGTGCGGCCGCGATCGCGGCGGCGCTGTGGAGCGCGATGGTCATCGACGTCGGCGCCCAGGGCCTGACCTTCGCGGTCGGCTATCACCCGGCCAAGGTCTTCGGCGCACTGTTGCTGGGCGTGGCAGCGGCAACGGGTGTCATGGCCCTGGCCACCTGGCGGCCGCGCTGGATCTTTCGTCTGCCCGCGGTGCTGGTGATGGCGCTGGTGGCGCTGGCCCTGCAGGTGGCCGTGATCTGGTCGATCGGCGCGGAGCCGGGGCTGACCTGGCGCGGGGACTCGCTCGTGTTCGCCTTGCTGTTGCACATGCTGGGCTTCGGCTTCGCGGGGCAGATGGTGCTTGGGGCACGCCGCGGCTCGCGGGCGGACCGGCCCTCGCGCCGCCTGCTGGCAGCCCTGGTGCTGTGCGCCTGTGCGGTGGCGGCGCAGGAACTGGTGCTCACGAGTGGCGGCCTGGACCGCCAGGTGGTCTCGGCGCACGCGCACTTCCTGCCCGAGGTCGCGATCACGCTGGTGGCCGGCGCTGCGGTGCCGGTGCTGCTGGTGCTGCTGCTGGTCGACCAGCGTACACAGCAGCATAGCCGCGCCTCGCGGCGGGCGCGGCGCCCGCGACTGCGCGCCGACGGCAGCGCGGAGTCGGTATTTGCAGAAAATGCGCCCGGTGGCGGCGCCGACAGCCAGAGCCCGCGCGCGCATTGACCCCCTGTGGCAGCGGGCGCTCACGCGACCCGACAATCCGTCCATGAGCGCCCCAGACCCTG
>JADZCL010000033.1 GCA_020851615.1 Rubrivivax sp. | reverse complement strand
TGTGCCCGCGCCACAGGCATGCCGGGTGTCCTTGATCTGCCGCTAATCCGCGTTGAAGACGGGGTTGCCCCGCAGCAAACACGCCTAGCATTGCGCCCGCGCCACGGTCGCTGCGGCGCAGTCCTCCCCTCTCCTTGGACCCTGCCCTGGCAACCCATGCCGCTGCTCGAGGCCACTGCCCTTGCCCGCTCGTTCGGATCGACGCGTGCCCTGACCGACCTGTCGCTGCAGATCGACAAGGGCGAGATCGTCGCGCTGATGGGTGCCAACGGGGCCGGCAAGTCGACCTTCGTGAAGATCCTCTCCGGTGTGCTTGCTGCGGACGCCGGGCACATCCGCTTCAAGGGCGAGCCCTATGCACCACGCACGCCGGCGCAGGCCGCGGCCGCCGGCGTGGTGACGGTCCATCAATCGACCGACCTGGTCGGCATCCCGGGACTCAGCGTGGCCGACGCGCTGCTGCTCGAGCGCTTTGCCGACCCGCGCCAGCCCTTCTTCCTGTCGCAGCGCAGCGTGCGCCAGCAGGCGCAGGCCATGCTCGAGCACGCGGGCCTGGACCTGCCCCTGGCGCGCGACTTCGCGGACCTGCCCGCGGCCGACCGCCAACTCGTGGCCATCGCCCGCGCGCTGGCCAACCGGGCCGAGCTGCTGATCCTGGACGAACCCACGGCAAGCCTCTCGGGTGCCGAATCGCGCCGCCTCTACGCCACGCTGCAGGATCTGCAGCGACGCGGCATCGCGGTGCTCTACATCTCGCACCGCACAGCCGACCTGCAGGCACTGGCCGACCGCGTCGTCGTGCTGCGCGGCGGGCGCGCGGTGGCCGAGTTCGGGCGGCCGGTGGACTTCACGCAGGCCATCGAGACCATGATCGGTCGCCCCCTGACCGCTGCGCGACCCGGCGCGCGCCCTGCGCAAGGCGATCCGGTGCTGCGGCTGCAGGGCATGCAACTGCTGGCCACGGGTGTGCCGTTCGACCTCGAACTGCGCCGCGGCGAGGTGGTGGCGATCACCGGGGTGCTGGGTGCGGGCAAGAGCCGACTGCTGCGTGCGCTCTATGGCTGCACACCACTGCACGCAGGCCGCATGTGGCTCGACGGCCAGCCCTACGCACCGGCGAGCCCGCAGCAGGCACTGGCGCTGGGGGTCTGCATGGCCGGTGAGGACAGGCACCGCTCCTCGCTGATGCCGCGCGACTGGCCCGGCGAGAGCCTGGCGCAGACGATTGCGCTGCCGCACCTGGCGCGCTGGTTTCCCGACGGGTTCCTGCGCAGCGCGTTCGAGAACGCCAAGGCGCAGGCCGCGATCGAGCGCCTGTCGATCCGCGCGGCCGGACCGACCGCATCGGTCTGGACGCTCTCCGGCGGCAATCAGCAGAAGGTCGTGCTCGGTCGCTGGGAAGCCGAACCGGCACGCCTGCTGCTGCTGGACGAGCCCTTCCAAGGCGTGGACGTGGGCGCCCGGCAGGACCTGATCGAGGCCATCCGCGCGCGCTCGGACGGCGCAACGCTGATTGCCACCTCCGACCCCGAGGAAGCCATCGAAGTCGCCGATCGCGTGCTGGTGATGGAGCACCACAGCCTGCACCGGCAGGCTGCGCCCGCACCCGATGCCGGGGCGCTGGCGCTGGACGAGAGCCGATGAACACCACGCACGAATACGGCCGCAAGCGGCTGGACCTGCGCGAAGCCTTGCGCACGAGCGCGGTCTTCGTGCTGCTGCTGGCGATGATCGCGGGCTTTTCCATGGCCCAGCCGGCCTTCATCCAGATCGACAACCTGATGAGCATCCTGCAGGCGGTGGCGGTGGTGGCAATCCTGGGCGCCGGCGTGACCCTGACGCTGGCCGTCGGCGGCTTCGACCTCTCCATCGGCGCGGTCGCGGCCTCCAGCGTGATGGCCGCCAGCTACGCGATGATCGTCTGGCAGCTCCCGGCCTTCTGGACCGTGCTGCTGGTGCTGCTGCTGGGTGCGGGCGTGGGCCTGCTCAACGCCCTGTTGATCGTGCGGCTGAAGGTGCCCGACCTGCTGGCGACGCTGGCGATGATGTTCCTGCTCAGCGGCCTGCAACTCATCCCCACGGGCGGGCGCTCGATCGCCAGCGGCCTGATCCTGCCCGATGGCTCGACCGCCACCGGGCGCTACGACCCGCAATTCCTGCGCATCGGCCGCTCGCTGCTGTTCGATGTCGTGCCGCTGCCGGTGCTGATCCTGGCCGTCGTCGCCATCGTGCTGCACGTGCTCACCGAGCGCACGCGCTTTGGACGGCTGCTGTTTGCCACCGGCGGCAACGAGCTGGCCACGCGGCTGGCCGGCGGGCCGACCGAACGGCTGCGCACACAGGCCTACGTGCTGTCGGGGACACTGGCCGCGCTGGGCGGCATCGTCGTTGCCGCTCGCGTGGGGCGCGGCGACGTGTCCTCGGGTGCCTCGCTGCTGATGGACTCGGTGGCCGCGGCGCTGATCGGCTTTGCCGTGCTCGGCCTGCGCCGGCCCAATGTGCTGGGCGCCGTCGTCGGCGCCGTCTTCGTGGGCGTGCTGCTCAACGGGCTGACGATGCTCAACGCTCCCTATTACACGCAGGACTTCGTCAAGGGCGCGGTGCTCGTGGGCGCACTCGCGCTCACCTACGGCATCGCGCGCACACGCAACTGAGCCGCGCCGCACGCAAGCACCATCACCTCCCCCTGAGCCACAACCCACCACCACCCGGAGCACCCCATGACCACCTTGACCCGACCCCTGCTGGCCGCCGTTGCCGCGGCATTCACGCTGTGCAGCACCGCATACGCCGACGGCCTCAAGGGCGCGCCCGCGCCCTTCGACAAGGGCGGCGTGAAGATCGCCGCCGTCAGCTTCCTGGGCGCAGGCGATTGGCTGCAGGCCTTCGAGGCCGGCGTCAAGCGCCAGGCTGACGCGCTGGGCGTCAAGCTCACGCTTTCACAGGCCCGCAACGACAACGACACGCAGCGCAACCTGATCCAGCAGGCGATCAACATGAAGGTCGACGGCATCATCATCAACAACGGCCGCCCCGAGGTGCTCAAGGACGTGGCGCAGAAGGCGCTGGATGCCGGCATCAAGGTCGTCGCCTACGACGTGAACCTCGACAACCCCAAGATCCCGCAGATCGAGCAGAGCGACGCCGACATGGCGCGCCTGGTGCTTGAACAGGCGATCAAGGACAAGGGCCGGGGTTTCACCGGCGGCGCGGTCTACGTGGCCGGCTTTGCGCCGCTGGACCGCCGCTACGCGGTGTGGAAGGAGTTCGCCGGCAAGTACGGCCTGAAGGAGAAGGCCGTCTGGGGCGTGGTCAACGACACCGTGCCCGCCTCGGTGGCCGACCAGACCAAGGCCGTGCTGCGCGCCAATCCCGACATCAGCGTCGTCTTCACGCCCTGGGACGAGTTCGCCAAGGGCGTCAAGCTCGCGATCGACGAGCTGGGCATGGCCAAGAAGGTGAAGATCTACGGCGTCGACATCTCGACGGCCGACATCCAGCTCATGACCGAGCCCGACAGCGCCTGGGTGGCCACCGCAGCCACCAACGCCGCCGTGGTCGGCGAAGTCTCGGTACGCGCCGTGTCGCTGGCCATCGCCGGCCAGTTCCCCGGCCGCTCGGTGCTGCTCAAGCCCACGCTGGTGACACGCGACGACTTGCTGAAGAACAAGATCGCGACCATCGAGGATCTGCAGAAGAAGTTCCCCGCCTTCCTCAAGAGCGACGCCGCCACCGCTGCCTGGATTCCGGCGGTCGGCAAGTAGTCGAGCGCACGCCAGCGCCCCGCCCCTGCAGCACCAACCGATCATGAGCCTGCCCACACCCGACCACGCCCGCCACATGAAGCTGATCGGCCACAGCGACATCGGCGGGCGGGGCGATGGGCTGCAGCTCATGGTGCACCGCGGCCACGCCTACGTCGGGCATCCCTGGTCGCAGGGCTTCTCGATCGTCGATGTACGCGACCCGCGCCGGCCCCGGACGGTGCGCTACATCCAGGCGCCGCCCAACACCTGGAACATCCATCTGCAGACGCACGGCGACCTGCTGCTGGTCATCGACGCGCTGGACCTGTTCGCCGGCGTCGAGGCCTTCGCCGACGAGCGGGCCTACTACACCAAGTCGATGGACGAGTCGGTCGGCGCGGCGCGCGCCAGCCGCAGCTGGACCGCGGGCATGACGGTCTACGACATCGCGCAGCCGCACGCCCCGCGCCGCATCGGGCAGCTCGATGTGCCGGGCGTCGGCCTGCACCGGCTGTGGTACGTCGGCGGACGCTGGGCCTATGCCTCGGCGCTGCTGGACGGCTTCAGCGACTACATCTTCGTCACCATCGACATGGCCGACCCGACCCGCCCGCAGCTCGTCGGGCGCTGGTGGCTGCCGGGCATGAACCGCGCTGCGGGTGAGGTGCCGCAGGCCCCGGCGGGCCGGCGCTGGGCCCTGCACCACGCGCTGGTGCACGACGACACCGCCTACGCCTGCTGGCGCGATGGTGGCCTCACGCTGCTGGACGTGAGCGACCGCGCCGCGCCACGCCTCATCCGCCACCTGAACTGGTGTCCGCCTTATGGCGGCGGCACGCACTCGGCACTGCCACTGGTCGAGCGCGGGCTGCTGATCGTCGCCGACGAGGCCGTGCTCGACGAGGAGGCCGACGGGCGCAAGCACACCTGGGTGTTCGACATCCGCGAGCCGGCCAATCCGGTCAGCATCGCCACCTTCCCGATCCCGGCCGAGGCCGACTACGCGCGCAAGGGCGGGCACTTCGGCCCGCACAACCTGCACGAGAACCGGCCCGGCAGCTTCGTCTCCGACACGCTCATCTTCGCGACCTGGCAGAACGCGGGCATACGCGCCTTCGACATCACCGATCCCTACCACCCGATCGAGCGCGGCGCGCTGGTGCCGGCCGCCCCCACGCACATGCTCGACAAGCGGCCTGACCGCCCGCAGGTGATCCAGTCGGCCGACGTCTTCGTCGATGCGCAGGGACTCGTCTACGCCAGCGACTACAACGCCGGCCTCTCGATCATCGAGTTCGATGGCTGAACGCGGGCACCCGGGCTGCCCTAGACTGCACGGCCGGCGCGCCCACCCGGTGGGCGCAGGACACCGCTGCACACAGGAGGCCCCATGTTTCTCGAGCATCTGCCAATCGGCAACGATCCACCCTACGAAGTCAACGCCGTCATCGAGGTGCCCATCGGCGGCGAACCGATCAAGTACGAGCTCGACAAGAAGGCCTGCATGCTGGTGGTCGACCGCTTCCTCTACACGCCGATGCGCTACCCCGGCAACTACGGCTTCATCCCGCATACCCTGTCCGAGGACGGCGACCCCTGCGACGTGCTGGTGGCCAACACACGCCCCCTGATGCCGGGGTCGGCGATCGCCGTGCGCCCGGTCGGCGTCCTGAAGATGACCGACGAGGCCGGCGGCGACGAGAAGATCATCGCCGTGCCAACGACGCGCCTGACGCAGCGCTACGCACACGTCCACACCGCCGCCGACCTGCCCGAGATCACACGCCGGCAGATCGAGCACTTCTTCTCCCACTACAAGGACCTCGAGCCGGGCAAATGGGTCCGCTTCGATGGCTGGGGCGACGCCGACGAGGCCAGGCGGCTGATCGTCGAAGGCATCGCGCGCGCGCGCCGCAGTGGGGATGCCCCCGCCGGCTAGACCGGCTTCAAACAAGGAGTACCCGATGGAACAACGACTCGACTACAAGACC
>JADZCL010000032.1 GCA_020851615.1 Rubrivivax sp. | reverse complement strand
GAGCGCCAGGTAAGCAGCAAGCGCCTGCATGCCGAGGACGCCGCCGAGGAGCGCATTCTCGACCTGCTGGTGCCGCCGCCACGCGGCGGCTCGACGCTGGGCTTTGGTGCCGAGGCCCCGCCCACACCCGACAACACCGCCCGCCAGGTGATGCGCAAGCGCCTGCGCGAAGGGCTGCTCGACGACAAGGAGATCGAGCTCGAGCTTGCCGAGGCGCAGCCCGCGCTCGAGATCCTCGGCCCACAGGGCATGGAGGAGATGGCCGAGCAGTTGAAGGGCATGTTCTCGCAGCTGGGTCAGGCCCGGCGCAAGGCACGCAAGATGAAGATCGCGCAGGCGCTGCGCATGCTCACCGACGAGGAAGCCGCCAAGCTCGTCAACGAGGACGAGATCCGCAGCGCCGCGATCGCCAACGCCGAGGGCAACGGCATCGTCTTCATCGACGAGATCGACAAGGTCGCCGCGCGGGGGGGCGGCAGCGAACACGGCGGCGCCGACGTGAGCCGCCAGGGTGTGCAGCGTGACCTGCTGCCGCTGGTCGAGGGCACCAGCGTCAACACCAAGTACGGCATGGTGCGCACCGACCACATGCTGTTCATCGCCAGCGGTGCCTTCCACCTGGCCCGCCCAAGCGACCTCATCCCGGAGCTGCAGGGTCGGTTTCCGATCCGCGTCGAGCTCGGCTCGCTCTCGGTCGACGACTTCGAGGCCATCCTCACGCGCCGCGAGGCCAGCCTCGTCACCCAATATCAGGCCCTGCTGGCAACCGAGGGCGTGACGCTGGCGATCACGCCGCCGGCCGTGCGGCGCCTGGCGCAGATCGCTTTCGAGGTCAACGAGCGCACCGAGAACATCGGCGCACGGCGCCTGGCGACCGTGATGGAGCGCCTGCTCGACGAGGTCAGCTTCGACGCCCCGTCGCACAGCGGCCGCACGGTCACGCTGGATGTCGACATGGTCGACGCACGCCTGGGCGAGCTGGCGCGCGACGAGGACCTCTCGCGCTACATCCTGTAGCGCCGCCGCGGCGGTGCGCCGCGCCTGTGCTACAGCGCCAGCCGTCGCGCGTGCAGCGCGAGCAGGCCATCGAAGAGCAGCGTGTCGACGATCTGCACCGGCAGCTCCAGCGTCGGCGCCACCTTCACCGCCGCGCCGCCGGCCATCAGCAGCAGCGGCTGCACCCCGGTGCGCTGCGCCAGGCGGCGGTGCTGGCGCTCGATTGCGCCGGCGATGGCGTGCGTGCCTCCGCTCATCAGCGCATCGCTCGTATTGGTCGGGAATTCGACCACCTCGCCGGTGGGCACGCGCAGCCCCGCCGTCCCCATCTCGAGCGCCTTCAGCATGAGTCCGAAACCGGGCAGGATCAGGCCACCGAGAAAGCGCCCCTCGACGTCCAGCGCATCCACCGTCACTGCGGTGCCCACCATCACCACCAGCGCCGGGCGGGCCGCATGCCCGGGACCGGCCGCCAGCGCCCGCTGGCGCGCACCGACCAGCGCCGCCCAGCGGTCTGCGCCCAGGCGGTGCGGGTGGTCGTAGCCGTTGACGACGCCCGCGTCGTGGGCAGCCGGCACGATCCAGCGCGGCTCCAGATCCCACAGCTCCATCTGCTCCTCGGCACGCCGGCGAACTGCCTCGCCGGCGACGGCACAGCCCAGCATCGCCGTGGGCGCCGGCAGGTCACGCCATTGCGCGTCGGCCAGGTCGTCGATGGCCTCGAGGAAGACCGCACCCTGCTGCTGCAGCCGCGCGCCGGGGTGGCCATGGTCGTAGAGCGCCCACTTCAGGCGCGTGTTGCCGATGTCGATGGCGAGAAAGCTCATGCGCGGCTTTGAGGTTGACGCAGTGGAGGTTGGCGCCGCAACGCGGCGGTGCGGCCCGCGCAGCCTAGCAGAGCCGGCTAATGACGCGGGAAAACCATGACCCGCCTCCCGCAGCGCAGCAAGCGCATTGCGGGTGTCGATGGCATCATTTGCGGTTGACGTTTACGTTAACGTCAACTGGTCCGCCGCCCCGTCGAAAGCCGTGCCCATGACCGACCTGTCCGCCGAAACCAAGGCCCTGTCCGAATACCGTCCGACCCACAAGGTGCGCCTGGTCACCGCGGCCAGCCTCTTCGACGGCCACGACGCGGCGATCAACATCATGCGCCGCATCCTGCAGGGCATGGGCGCCGAGGTCATCCACCTCGGGCACAACCGCTCGGTCGACGAGATCGTCACCGCCGCGCTGCAGGAGGACGTGCAGGGCATCGCCATCTCCAGCTACCAGGGCGGTCACGTCGAGTACTTCAAGTACATGATCGACCTGCTGCGCGAGCGCGGCGGCGCGCAGATCAAGGTCTTCGGCGGCGGCGGCGGCGTCATCGTGCCCGCGGAGATGCGCGAGCTGCACGCCTACGGCGTGGCGCGCATCTACAGCCCCGAGGACGGCCAGCGCATGGGGCTGCAGGGGATGATCGGCGAGATCGTGATGCGCTGCGACGTCGACCTTGCGCCGCTGGCACCGCGCGCGGTCGCCGCCCTGCAAGGCCACGGACAGGCGGCATGGCGGGCGCTCGCGCAGGCCATCACCGCCCTAGAGAACGGCGCCGCCGACCCCGCCTTCGAGGCGGCGCTGGGCGCAGCCGCGGCGCAGACGCGGATCCCGGTGCTGGGTATCACCGGCACCGGTGGCGCTGGCAAGAGCAGCCTCACCGACGAGCTGATCCGCCGCCTGCGCCTGGACCAGGGTGACGCCCTGCGCGTGGCCCTCATCTCCATCGACCCCAGCCGCAGGAAGAGCGGCGGCGCGCTGCTGGGTGACCGCATCCGCATGAACGCCATCGCGCCCTGGCAGGCCGGCCCGCGCGTGTTCATGCGCAGCCTGGCCACGCGCGATGCGGGCAGCGAGATCAGCCAGGCGCTGCCCGCGGTGGTGCAGGCCTGCAAGGCCGCAGGCTTCGACCTCATCGTCGTCGAGACCTCGGGCATCGGCCAGGGCGATGCCGCGATCGTGCCACTGGTCGACGTGCCGATGTACGTGATGACGCCCGAGTACGGGGCGGCCAGCCAGCTCGAGAAGATCGACATGCTCGACTTCGCCGAGTTCATTGCCATCAACAAGTTCGACCGCAAGGGCGCGCTCGATGCGCTGCGCGACGTCGCCAAGCAGGTGCAGCGCAACCGGCAGGCCTTCCAGGCGCAGCCCGCCGAGATGCCCGTCTTCGGCACCATGGCCAGCCGCTTCAACGACGATGGCGTCACCGCGCTCTACCAGGCGCTGCTGCCGCGGCTCGTGGAGCTCGGGTTGCCCTGCGGCGCGGCGCG
>JADZCL010000031.1 GCA_020851615.1 Rubrivivax sp. | reverse complement strand
CGCTCGATCAGGCCCAGCGCGCTCCAGTGGCCGAAGGCGATGGGCTGGCCGCGGCTGGCGCGCGTGGGGACCTCGAACCAGGGCATGAAGCCCGCGGGCGCAGCGGTTTCCTTGGACGCGAATTCGAGGCGGCCGTCGGCGCTGCAAAAGCGCATGCGGGTGAGTGCGTTGATGATGAAGCGCAGGCGCGCATCGCCCTGCAGGGTTTCACTCCAGCGTGCGGGCTCGTCGCCATACATCACGGGCAGGAAGGCGGCAAGCTGCGGGCCGGCGAGCAGGTCCTGCGCCTGCGCGGCCAGGCGCAGGGTGTCTTGCACGCTCCACTGTGGCGGCACACCGGCATGCACGCACAGCCAGCCGCTTTCCTGCACGGCCAGCGGCTGCGCGCGCAGCCAGTCCAGCCACTGCGCGCAGTCCGGCGCATCGAGGATGGCGCCCAGCGTGTCGCTGCGGTGTGGTCGACGCAGGCCGGCGGCGATGACGAGCAGGTGCAGATCGTGGTTGCCCAGCAGACAGGTGGCCGCACCGGCCAGGCCACGCAGGCGTTGCAGCACCTGGAGCGAGGCTGGCCCCCGATTGACGAGATCGCCGAGCACGACGATGCGGTCGCGCGATGGGGAGAAGCCGATTTTCGCCAGCAGGCGCTCAAGCGCCGTGCTGCAACCCTGCACGTCGCCGATCAGGTGGACCATGCATCGATTCTGCTACGCTTGCCCGATCCCCCGCCTTCTTCCGCCGGTGCTCGTGGCCGGTGGTGCGCATGGACTTCGCGCTGCTCATCCTGCTCATTCTGCTCAACGGCCTTTTCGCGATGTCGGAGATGGCGCTCACCGCCGCGCGCAAGGCGCGCCTGGCGGTGCTGGTGGAAGACGGTCAGCCCGGTGCGCGCGCGGCGATGGATCTGCACGAGAACCCCACGCGCTGGCTCTCGACGGTGCAGATCGGCATCACGTCGATCGGGGTGCTGAACGGCATCGTCGGTGAGTCGGCATTCGCCGCGCCCCTGGCGCGCTGGCTCACCCAGTCGCTGTCGGTGGCTGCCGGCGCCGCGTCGTTTGCCGCCACCGGGCTGGTGGTGGTGATCATCACGGTGCTGACCATCATCTTCGGCGAGCTCGTGCCCAAGCGGCTGGGCCAGATGTACCCGGAGACGGTGGCGCGCCTGGTGGCGCGGCCGATGAATGCGCTCTCGACGGCGACGCGGCCGCTGGTGCTGGCGCTCTCGGCCTGCACGCATGCCGTGCTGCGCCTCCTGGGCATCCACGGCGGGCCCTCGCGTGCGGTGACCGAGGAGGAGATCGCCGCCCAGCTCGAGGAAGGGCGCGATGCCGGCGTCATCGAGGAGCAGGAGCACCAGATGGTGCGCAATGTGTTCCGCCTCGACGACCGCCAGATCGGCTCGATGATGCTGCCGCGCGCGGAGATCAACTGGATAGACGCCTGTGCGTCGCTCGAGGAGACCGTGTCCTTCGTCGTCGAGCATGGCCATGCGCGCTATCCGGTCTGCCGGGACGGGCTGGACGACGTGATCGGCGTGCTCGTTGCAACGCGCCTGCTGCAGCCGCTGGCGCGTGGCGAGCAGGTTGCGCTCACCGACCTGCTCGAGCCGCCGGTGTTCGTGCCCGAGACGCTCTCGGGGATGGAGCTGCTGGATCAGTTCCGCAGTTCGGGGGCGGAGCTCGTGTTCGTGGTCGACGAGTACGGCCTGGTGCAAGGGGTGATCTCCGAACACGATCTGCTCGAGGCGATCACCGGCGAGTTCACCGGAGCGGCCGACGAAGAGGCCTGGGCGGTGCAGCGCGAGGACGGAAGCTGGCTGATGGACGGCCTGATTCCGGTGCCCGAGCTCAAGGATCGCCTGGGCATCAAGGATCTGCCCGACGAGGACCGCGGGCGCTACAACACGCTGGCCGGCATGGTGATGCTGCTGCTGGGCCGGCTGCCGCATACGACCGACCGCGTCGAGTGGCAAGGGTGGAGCTTCGAGGTCGTCGACCTCGATGGCAAACGCGTCGACAAGGTGCTCGTGATGCGCACCGCACACAACGGAGAGAACCCATGATCATTCCCGCCCTGCATCGCCAGGTGGTGCCGATGGACCGCGATGCCCACCGCGGCTGGCGCGTCAAGCCGCTGGGCGACTGGCGCATCGCGGCGCAGCTCAACTCGGCCTTCATTGCCGCGGGCGAGATGATCGACGCCTGCCGCGAGTACCCGATCGTGTTCGTCAATGCCGGCAAGGATGAAGCGGGTGCGCCGCAGCTCGCTCCGGTGGCGGTGTTCGGCCTGAGCGCCCAGGAGAACCTGTTCCTCGACGGGCCGCGCTGGCGCGCGGACTACATGCCGGCCGTCCTGCGGCTGTACCCGTTCGTGATCGGGCGGCTGGATGCCGAGAACTTCGCGGTCTGCATCGATTCCGCGTGGGACGGCTTCTCGAAGACCGAGGGCCAGCCGCTCTTCGACGCCCAGGGCGAGATGGGCGATATCGCCAAGCGCGCGGTCGAGCAATTGCAGGGCTACGAGGCCGAAGTCCAGCGCACCAAGCTGGTCTGCGAGCGCTTTGCCGCGCTGGGCCTGCTGCGCGAGATGCGCTTTGACCTCAATAGCGGCGACGGCAAGACCTTCGCGGTGGAAGGCTTCCTTGCCGTCGACGAGGAGAAGCTGCGTGCCCTGCCCGATGAGGCGGTGCTGGAGCTCAACCGCAGCGGACTGCTGTCGCTGCTGCACGCCCACATGATCTCGATGCGCAACATCCAGCGCCTGGCGCAGTGGAAGTTCGAGCGCATGGCCGCAGCCCCCGCGCAGGCGGCCAACGACTGAGTGCGGGCGGGGCGACGCCTGGCGTCGTTCGGCTCCGTTGTGCCTTGCTCAGCGCCGGCCCGCGCGGCCCGCCACGCGGGCGAGCAGCTCGATCAGCATGGCGTGCTCGGCCGGCGTCAGCTGCTGCAGGCTGTCTTCCATCGTGCGGGCGGCGGCCGAGCCGTCCTGCGCCAGGCGGCGGCCCTTGGGGGTGAGCACGATGTGCTGCGAGCGCCCGTCCTGCGGGTTGCGCTCGCGCCGCAGCAGGCCGCGTGCTTCCAGGCGATCCAGCAGCATGGTCAGGGTCGGCGCCGTCAGCATGACCGAGCGCGCGAGCTGGCGCGGTGTCAGCGGTCCGTTGGCCAGCAGCAGCACGAGCAGCGAGAACTCGACCTTGCGCAGTGCGAAGGGCTTGCCCACGTGGGCGTCGAAACTGGCGAAGCTGACGACCGCGGCCTGGGCGAGGTGAAAGCCGACCAGGTCGGCCAGCACGCCCAGCGCCAGCTCGGCCGGCGGTGGCTTGGTCGCAGCGGGCGGGCGACTCATGATCCCTGGCGTGTCTTGCCTGCGGCACCCAGGTAGGTGTCGACGACGCGCGGGTCCTGTGCGAGCTCGCGCGCGCTTGCCTGCAACACGATGCTGCCGGTCTCGAGCACGTAGCCGTGGTCGGCGACCTCGAGCGCGGCGCGCGCGTTCTGCTCCACCAGCAGGATGCTCGTGCCCTGCTCGCGCAGGCGCTCGATGATGCGAAAGATCTCCCGCACGATGAGCGGCGCCAGGCCCAGGCTGGGTTCGTCCAGCATCAGCAGCTTGGGCGCGGACATGAGCGCGCGGCCGACCGCGAGCATCTGCCGCTCGCCACCCGAGAGGGTGCCCGCGAGCTGCGCCCGGCGTTCCTTCAGGCGCGGAAAGAGCTCGTAGACGCGCTCGATCTCGCGCTGCCAGTTGGGCACGCGCAGCTTCATCGAGCGGTAGCCCCCGAGGATCAGGTTGTCCTGCACCGGCATGGTGCCGAAGAGCTCGCGCTTCTCCGGCACCAGCGCCAGACCCAGCATGACGCGCTCCTCGAGCGTGCGCTCGGTGAGGTCCTGGCCATCGAAGACGATGCGCCCGCGGGCGGGCAGCACACCCATCAATGCCGCCAGGGTCGTGCTCTTGCCGGCGCCGTTGGGGCCGATGACGGTCACCACCTGCCCCTGCCGGAGCTGGAAGGCCAGGCCCGTCAGGACCTCGGCGCGGCCGTAGCCGGCGCGCAGCTCGCTGACCTGCAGCAGCGGGGTGTCCATCAGTGCTCCGTCCCGAGGTAGGCCGCACGCACGGCCGGGCTGGCCTGTACCTCGGCGGGCGTGCCCTCCATCAGCTTGTTGCCGAATTCCATGACCACGATGCGATCGGTGAGGTCCATGACGAAGTCCATGTCGTGCTCGACCAGCAGGATGCTCATGCCCTCGCGCTTCAACTGGCGCAGAACCTCGGCCAGGGCCTGTTTCTCGAGGTGGCGCAGGCCGGCGGCCGGTTCGTCCAGCAGGAGCAGGGCGGGGTCGGTGCACAGCGCGCGCGCGATCTCCACCAGGCGCTGCGGGCCCAGCGCCAGGTTGCCGGCGAGCTCGTTCATCTGCGCGGCCATGCCGATGCGCGCGAGCTGGCGCTCGGCCTCGGCCAGCAGGCGCCGCTCCTCGTCACGCTCCAGGCGCAGCATGGCGCGCAGGCTGCCCGCGCGGGTGCGCAGGTAGCCGCCGATGGCGACGTTCTCGAGCACGGTCATCTCGGCAATCAGCTTGACGTGCTGGAAGGTGCGCGAAATGCCGCGGCGCGCGATCTGGCGCGAAGGCAGGCCGGTGATGGGCTGGCCACGAAAGCGCACCGCGCCACCGCTGATGGCATGCACCCCCGTGATGAGGTTGAAGGTCGTGCTCTTGCCCGCGCCGTTGGGCCCGATGAGGCCGACGATGTCGCCGGCGCGCACCTCGAAGCTCACGTCGTTGACGGCCACCAGCCCGCCGAAGGTCTTGCGCGCACCCGAGAGCGTCAGCAGCGGCTCACCCGCGGCGGGCTTGGCGCGCGCTGGCAGCGCGGCCGCATCGGCCCAGTCGCGTGCGCGTGCAGCGGGCGGCAGGCGCCGGCGCACGAAGGCCCAGACCCCGTCTGGGGTGTACTTCAGCACCACCACCAGGACGATGCCGAAGACGATGGTCTCGAAGTTGCCGCTGGTGCCGATGAGCCTGGGCAGCAGCACCTGGAGTTCGTCCTCGACGATGCGCACCAAGCCCGAGCCGACGAAGGCCCCCCAGACATGGCCGATCCCGCCCAGCACGGCCATGAACAGGTACTCGATGCCCTTGTTGATGCCAAACGGCGAGGGGCTCACGCTGCGCTGGAAGTAGGCGAACAGCCAACCCGCCACCGCCGCCAGCACGGCAGCCAGCACGAACACGACGAGCTTGTAGCGCAGGGTCGAGATGCCCATCGCCTCGGCCATGGT
>JADZCL010000030.1 GCA_020851615.1 Rubrivivax sp. | reverse complement strand
GACTGCGGCCATCGAACCCGACCCTCGGTGCCGCTTGTTCCATGCAGCCTCTCGCGTCGCGCCTCGACAGCGCATCTTCCCCCGCCGATTTCAGGGAAGCCGCAGATTCTATAACGAGACGGACAGGAGCCGGATTGGCACCCACATCGGTCGTCAGTCCACGTCCCGTCAGACATTACCGGGTAAACCCTCCCCTGACAGGCTAGGATGGCGGCTCCTGCCTCTCTCCAGTCCGACATGAGCAAGCATGGGTCCGCGGCGCGGACCGAAGTCCAGCCGACCGTGGCCGCCGGCCCTGACGCACCCGCCTCCCACGCTCGGGCACCCGCACCGCGCTGGCTGCCCATCCGCACGCTCGCAGTCCACCACCGCAGCCGCATCCTGATCCACCTGCTGGCGCTGGATGCGCGGGATCGTCAACTGCGCTTTGGTCATGCGGCAAGCGATGCCCACATCGCGCGCTACGTGCAGGGACTGGATTTCGCGCGCGACGAGGTGCTGGGCGTGTTCGATCGGCGACTGCGGCTGGTCGCGATGGCACACCTGGCCTTCCCCGACCCAGCGTATCCCGGATCCGACGCACAGGCTTGGGCGGCAACGGGAGCGGTCGCAGAGTTCGGCGTCTCCGTGTCGCCTCGCCTGCGCCGGCGGGGCATCGGGGCCAGCCTGTTCGAGCGCGCCGCATTGCATGCCCGCAACCGCGGGGTCGAGCACCTCGTCGTGCATGCGTTGAGCGAGAACGCGGCCATGCTGGCGCTGGCACATCGGGCCGGGGCCCCCGTCACCTGCGAGGGCGCCGACTCGACCGCCGTCCTGCGGTTGCCGGCCGAGGACCTCGCCTCGCACTGCCAGCAGGCACTTGGCAGCCGCGCCGGCGCGGTCGACTACGACTTCAAGCGCCGGGCCCGGCAACTGGGTCGCATGGCCCGCACTGCCCGCCACCTTGCCGAGCGGTCCATGCTCAAGGTTTGCGCACCGCACGATGCGCCCGGCAAGCCACAGCGCTAGAACGGCCCTTGCGCCGCGGCGGGCCCCCATGGATCGAGGGGGTCGATCAAGGACTCCTTGCACCGGGTCACGGGATGGATCCGGCGCCTACACGCGGTAACAATCGGCCGACTACTACCCGGATTTGCGCCGCGCGACCTCGGGTCCGCGGCCGTCCCACCAACCGATGCTGGAAGTGCTGCCCTGGTTGCTCGCTTCGCTGTCTGCGGTCCTGCTGATCGCAGCGTCGGGCCTGTGGTGGTATGGCCGCCGCCGCCGCACGCCGCCGCCGCTGCCGACCACCTGGGCATTGACCGCGCGGCCCGTCTTCAACACCGACGAGCGTCGCGTGTACCGGCAACTCCGTGAGGCGCTCCCGCACCATATCGTGCTGTCCAAACTGCCACTGGTTCGCCTGTGCCAGCCGATCGACCCCCAGCAGACCCGCTACTGGTACCAGATGCTGGGTTCGATCAACGTCACCTTCGCCGTCTGCAGCGCCAACGGCCGCGTGCTGGCCGCAATCGATCTTGACAACGACCGCAACGCGTCGCGGCGGTCCATCCAGGTCAAGCAATCGGTGCTGGGGGCCTGCCGCATCCGTTACCTGCGCTGCCCGGTGGAGCACCTGCCCTCGATCCCGGAGCTGCAGTTGCTCGTCCCGCAGAGCAGCGCACAGACGCGCGGTCCGCATGCCGCACCGACGGCAGCAGCGCCGCGCGACGCCTACCCGCCGCTGGGGCCGGGGCGGCGACGCGAACGCCATGCGCTGTGGCAGGACTCGGGCTTCTTCCAGGACTCCTTCTTCGGCAGTGACAGCCGCGGGGCCGATCTGGCAGCCAGCGACTTCGGCGCGCTGCGCGGGGCCGCGCCGCTGCGCCCCGACCCGGGCGCAGACGATGATCCGGGCCGGCCGTTTCCCCCTCCTGCGCCCCCGCTGCGCCATTGAGTGCCACACGCTGAACACCCGGACCCGGTCCACCCGCTGCGGCCGGGCTACCTCGAACTGACGCCCGCACGCGTGCTGGATGCGCTGGATGCGCTGGGCATGCGGCCCGACGGGCGGCTGCTGCAGCTCAACTCGTACGAGAACCGCGTGCACCAGATCTTCCTGGAGGATGGCAGCGCGGTGGTGACCAAGTTCTACCGGCCGCGGCGCTGGAGCGACGCCCAGATCCTCGAAGAGCACGGCTTTGCCCTCGAGCTCGCGGCCGCCGAAGTGCCTGTGGCCGCTCCGCGGGTGCTGCAGTGGGCCACGCCCGCACCGGGTCTGTACCTGCACGGCCAGCCGCCAACGCTGGTTCATTGGCAGGCGGCTGACACCCTCCATCGCTTCTCGGTCACGCCGCGCCAGGCCGGGCGCGAACCCGAGCTCGAGCAACCCGACGTCTTGCGTCGTCTGGGTGGATTCATAGGTCGCCTGCACGCGGTGGGGCGGCGCCTGCCCTTCGTGCACCGGCGGCGGATGGATCCCGCGCTCGACGCGACCACCGCCATCGAGACGGTGCAGGGACTCGACATGTTGACGCTGCACGAGGCAGCCGCCTGGGTCGATGCCGCACAGCGG
>JADZCL010000029.1 GCA_020851615.1 Rubrivivax sp. | reverse complement strand
CGTGTTGCTGCCATCCACCCTGGTTGTCGCGTGCATGCGGTGGAAGACTTCGTGCAGCCCGACAACTGGCCTGCGCTGCTGCCCGCACCGGTCGACCTGCTGATCGATGCCTGCGATCAGGTCAAGGCCAAGGCGGCGCTCGCGCAGTGGGCGCTCACCGCGCGTGTGCCGCTGGTCTGCGTAGGGGCTGCCGGCGGCAAGCAGCACCCCGAGCAGGTGGCGCTGGAGGACCTGGCAGCCGTCACCCACGACCCGCTGCTGGCCAGCCTGCGCCTGCGCCTGCGCAAGACCGGCGCCGCACCGCGCCAGGGCTCGATCGGTCTGCGCTGCGTGTTCTCGCGCGAAGCCGTGCGCCGCCCGCTGCAGGACGGCTGCAGCACGGGCCCTGCCGGCGCTGCACTGGCCTGCTCCGGCTATGGCTCGACGGTGACGGTGACCGCCGTTTTCGGCATGGTCGCCGCCGGTGAGGCGATCGCGCAACTGGCGCAGTCGCACACCCAGAGCGGCTGAATTCGATGGCTATAATGCGCGGCTCTGCGGATGGGGTCGTTAGCTCAGTCGGTAGAGCAGCGGACTTTTAATCCGTTGGTCGCAGGTTCGAATCCTGCACGACCCACCAAGCGTGCAGGCCAGATTTTCGAGGGGCTCTTAGCTCAGTTGGTAGAGCAGCGGACTCTTAATCCGTTGGTCGAAGGTTCGAATCCTTCAGGGCCCACCAGAGACGGCGACGCCAGTGGCGTTGCAGCACGAAGGCCCGGTGGCAGCACCGGGCCTTCGTGTTTGTGCGCCGGACCTCGATTGCCCGTGTCATGGGCTACGATGCCCGGCATCCATGCCGCCTCGTTCGCATTTGCCGCGGCCGCCGACGGCTCGCGACGCCAGCCGGGTGCTCGCAGTGGGCACGGCCGAGGCGCGCCGCGTGCTCGGGCGCGTCTTGCTGGGGCTGCTGCTGGCGCTGCCGGCGATATTCGTTGGCGAGTGGCTGGGAACCGCGAACCCCACCGAGCTGACGATCTTGGGCGCCATGACCGCCTGGATCGGTCTGCTCCTGCTGGCGCACCGGCGGGGGCGCGATCTCATTGCCATCGGTGGCCTGGTCGCCGCGCTGATCGCCACGGCAGCCTTGTTCGGGGCAGCCTTCGGTTCGGTGCGCACGGTCGGCACCCTGGCGTTGGCCGGTGCCATCGTCGTTGCCGGCATCTTCCTGGGGGTGCGGGCGCTGATCGCGACCTTCTGTGCCTGCTCGGCCGTGACGGGCGGCCTGATCGCCGCGCAGAACCTGGGCTGGCTGCCGCCACCCAACTACTTCGTCGGGCTGGTCCACTGGTTCGAGTACAGCGTCATCCTCGCCACCATCGGGGCCAGTGTCTGGTTCGCGCGCCGTGTGGCTGTCCACGCCACCGAGCGCGCGTTCGCCGACGAGGCCAGGCTCGCCGCCGTGCTGCGCAACGCACCGTTTGCCCTCGTCGTCTCTTCGGCCGAAGACTCGCGCATTCTCGAAATCAACGCCGCCTACGAGCGCACCTTCCGCCTTCGGCTCCAAGACGTGGTCGGCCGCACCTCGGCCGAACTGGCGCTGTGGACCGACCCGGTGCAGCGCAGCGCGGTGATCGAGCAGGTGCTGCGCGAGCGGCGCGTCGTCAATGCCGCCGTGCGCCTGCGACGTGCCGACGGCGAGGAGTTCGATGCGCTGCTGTCGAGCGAACTCGTCGACAGCGCCAGCGAGCAGGTGCGCGTGACGACCGTCGTCGATGTGAGCGAGGAGAAGCGGGCCCGGCGCGAGCTCGAAGCGAGCGAAGCCAGGTTTCGCCGGCTGTTCGACGAGACGCCGGTGGCCGCGCTCATCACGACCTACCCCGAGGGCCGGATCACCGCCTGCAACGACGCCTTCGAGAGCCTCGTCGGACGGCCGCGCGCAGCGCTCGTCGGCCACACGGTGGTCGGGCTCGGGCTGTGGCACGACGCCAGTGAACGCGCACAGGCGTTCGCCCGTCTCGAGCGCGACGGACTGGTGCGCAACCAGTCGCTGGGTGTGAGGCAGCCTGATGGCCGCCTGCGCCACTGCCTGCTCAACTGGGTCTTCCTGGACATCGATGGCGAGCACTTCATCCTTGGCCAGATGATTGACCTGACCGAGCGGCTGGCTGCCGAACAGGCGCTGCGCGTGCTCAACGAGGGGCTCGAGGAGCGGGTGCGTGAGCGCACGGCCGAACTCGCCACCCGCAACGCAGAGCTGGCCGAGGCACGCGATGCGGCTGAGGCGGCCGCGGGCGTGAAGAGCCGCTTCCTGGCCAACATGAGCCACGAGATCCGCACGCCGCTCAACGCCATCGTGGGGCTCACCGACCTGACGCTGCGCAGTGCCGGCCTTGATGCGCCAGCGGCAAGCCACCTGGGCCGCGTCAGGCAGGCGGCGGTCGCGCTGCTGGAGGTCATCGGCCGCATCCTCGATTTCTCGAAGATCGAGGCCGGCCGGCTGCAGGTCGAGCACGAAGCCTTCGACCTCGATGAGGTATTCGAATCGGTGCGGGCGGTGATCGGCCTTGCCGCCGAGCTCAAGGGGCTGGATCTGCGCATCAAGGTCCCGGTCGGCTTGCCGCGTCGGCGCATGGGCGATGCCTTGCGGCTGACGCAGGTCTTGATCAACCTCGGTGGCAACGCCGTCAAGTTCACGGCCGCCGGCGGCGTGACGATCGAGGTCGGCGACGCCGATGCGGCCCCCGGTGGCAGCGAGCGCCTGCGCTTTGCAGTGCACGACAGCGGCATCGGCATCGCGCCGGACAAGCTGCATCACCTGTTCCGGCCCTTCGACCAGATCGACGGTGCGACGACGCGGCGTTATGGCGGCACGGGCCTGGGGCTGGCGATCTCGCAGGAACTGGTGGGCCTCATGGGTGGCGAGATCGAGGTCCGAAGCGAGGAAGGCAAGGGCAGCAGCTTCAGCTTCACACTGCCGCTGGCGCTCGCGGCGCCGGCGGCGGCCAAGGCGGGGGCGCCGGAAGCCGAGGCTCAGATGCAGGCGCTGCGCGGTTGTCGCATCCTGCTCGCCGAGGACAACGAGCTCAACCAGCTGGTTGCCCGCGGCTATCTGGAAGGCCTTGCCGGTGCCAGCCTGCGCATCGTGGCGACCGGGACTGAAGCCCTGCAGGCGTTGCGCGAGGACACCTTCGATCTGGTCCTGATGGATGTGCAGATGCCGGAGATGGACGGCTACGAGGCGACACGCCGGCTGCGCCTGGACCCGCGCAACGCCGACCTGCCCGTGATCGCGATGACGGCGCACGCGCTGCCAAGCGACCGCGAGCGCAGCCTCGCCGCGGGCATGAACGGCCATTTGACCAAGCCCTTCGAGGCCCGCGAGTTGTTTGCAACCTTGGCCGCGGCGCTGGCGAGGCCGCGTGGCGATCCGCTCCGCCCGATGCACGACAAGACAGCACGCGGCGCAGCAGATGACACACGGTAGCCTGAACGCGCCCCGCGACGGCAACGTCCCGGTGATGCGCATCAACGCCGCCGTGGCGCATCGGATCGTCGCCTCCGCGCGCGTGGCCGCGGGCGTGCGCCCGGGCGCATGGCCGAGCTGGCGGCACTGGGCTTCGTGCTGCTGATAGTGCAAGTCCAGGCGCCCTTCAGCGCCGAGCTAGAGCAGCAGCGCCAGCCGCTCGAGGATCAGGACCGCGAAGAAGGCGAAGGCCGCCAGCAGCGCCCACTTCATGATGACTGCGCCCCGCCTGCGCCAGACGATCTGGCGGGTGCCGATGTACATCGCGAAGCACAGCACCGCGGCCAGCATCAGCAGGCCGAAGACGAGGCGGAACAGCAGCACGGGACCAGGCGCGAGCGTCGGCGCGGCTACCAGGCCGGGGCCAGATCGGCCAGGCCCTGTGGCGCGTCGCCCGGTCGCTCGAAGGTGACGATCTCGTGTGCACTGGCATCGGCCAGCAGGGCACGCAGGAGGCGGTTGTTGAGCGCATGCCCGCCCTTGAAGGCCGTGTAGGCGCCGATCATCGGCTTGCCGGCGACGTGCATGTCGCCCATCGCGTCGAGGATCTTGTGCTTGACGAACTCGTCGTCGTAGCGCAGTCCGTCGGCGTTGAGCACGCGGTAGTCGTCGACGACGATGACGTTGTCCATGCTGCCGCCCAGGCCCAGGCCGCGCGCCCGCATCATCTCGACGTCGCGTGTGAAGCCGAAGGTGCGCGCGCGCGCAATGTCGCGCTTGTAGCGGCCGGAGCCGAAATCAAACTCGACGCGCTGGCCCGTGGCGTCGAGCGCCGGGTGGTGAAACTCGATCTCGAAGGCAAGCGTGTAGCCATCGAAGGGCGCCAGCCGCGCCCACTTCAGCGTCGGGCCTTCGCCCTCGCGCACTTCGACGGCCTTCTTCACACGCAGGAAGCGCTTGGGTGCCTTCTGCAGCTCGATGCCCGCGCTCTGCAACAGGAACACGAAGCTGGCCGCGCTGCCGTCCAGGATGGGCACTTCCTCGGCCGTGATGTCGACGTACAGGTTGTCCAGGCCCAGGCCCGCGCAGGCCGACAGCAGATGTTCGATGGTCTGCACCTTGGCGCCGCCCGGGTCGTCGACGCGGCTGATCGTGGTCGCCATGCGCGTATCGCTGACGGCCTCGGGCGTGACCGGGATCTCGACTGGCTGCGCGAGATCCGTGCGACGAAAGACGATGCCGGTGTCGGGGGCCGCCGGACGCAGCGTGAGCTCGACCCGCTGCCCGCTGTGCACGCCCACACCGACCGCGCGCGTGAGCGACTTCAGGCTGCGTTGGGGAACCATGGCCGGCATTGTCGCCGATGCCTTGCCGGGGCAGCGGCTGGTCTGTGCGGGGCCTTCAGCCTCCCTCGCCGCGCAGCACGAGCTCGATGCGCCGCCCGATTCGGCTGGCCTCGGCGCTGGCGCCCGCCTGGCGCGCGCGCTGCTGCTGCACGGCCAGCCACGCCAACAGCGGGCGGCGCCAGCCCTGTGCCGATGCGGTATCGACAGCCAGCGCAATGCTGGCCGGCGCCGCGTGCCCGCCCTGCAGCCACAGCGCAGCGCCCAGCAGCCGCGAGAGCGGATCGGTGGTGGCATTCAGGGCGGCAAGTTGCGCCGCTTCATCTCCCGCAGCCACGGCCAGCGGCTGCTGCGCGGGGGGCAACAGGCTCCGCTGCGCGGCGTCCAGGCGGCCCCGCAGATAGGCGGCATAGGCCAGCTCGGCGGCACCCGCATCCAGACGCAGCCGCTCGAAGCCGGCGCAGGGCTCGAACTGCAGGCTGGCGGTCCAGGCCGCGCAGCGCAGCAGTTCCACGCGTGCGGCCAGGTCCGGGCGCCCGGTGCGCGCGACTTCGGCCCGCGCGCGCTGGTATTCGTTGGTCGCCACGCGGTCGTTGCCCACCAGCAGCGCCTCCTGCATGCGCTGCAGCGCCGAGCCGGCGTTGACCTGCCAGTCCGGCGTCGGCGTGCCTGCGCAGCCAACCAGCGCAGCGAACAGGGCGAGCACGACGAGTGAGACGACGGGGGCACGCACGGGCTTCATGGCAGCTTCAACTCCGGTTCGCGCTTGAAGGGCCAGCGGCGGTTGAGGTCGTTCACCAGCTGCTCGACCTTGCGCAGGCTGGCGTCGACTTCGGCCCGCAGCGCACCCAGGTCGGCACTGGCCACCCGTGCCTGCGTGGCCACGGCCTGTGCATCCTGCAGCAGCGCATCGACCTTCTGCAGGCTCGCGCGTGCGTCACCGAGCAAGGCATCGAGCCGGCGCACCGCGACCTGCGCATCGGCTGCCAGGCCCTTCTCGCCCAGCAGCCGGTCGTCGGCGCGCGCCAGCACGCCATCGGTGTGCTGCGCCAGCGCATCCAGCCGCGCCAGCAGCTGCTGCGTGCGCGCCAGCGTGGCCGCCACCTGCGCGGCATCGTCGCCCAGAAGCGCCGCCATGGCGCCGTGCTTGCCGGCCAGCTGCGCATCCAGGCGCGTGCTGCTGCGCTGCAGGTTCTCGAGCGTGCCCGCAAGCGCGGCGTCGGGCGCGCTCAGCCGGCCGAGGTTGGCAAGCAGCTCGCGCGCCGCACTCATCAACTGCGGGATCTCGGCCGTCGCGTCACCGGCCAGCACCTTGCGCTGGGCGCCGTCGGGCAGCGGCGGATCGGTCAGGATGCCGCTGTAGGCCTTGATCGCCGTGCCGCCGACCAGGCCGCGCGACATCGTGAACACGCTCGACGTGCGCAGCCAGTGCGCATCCTTGCGCGGCACATCGACCAGGATGTGCACGTTGCCGTCGGTGGCCAGCTCGATGCGGCGCACGCGGCCGATCGGGAAACCCGAGAAGCTCATGTCCATGCCCACGCTCACGCCCTCGCTGTCCTCGGCGATCAACACCAGGCGCTGCGTCGGCTCGAAGCTGCCGCGCGCGTAGAGCACGAACGCCACCGCAGCGAGCACGAGCGCCAGCAGCAGCACCAGCAGCGCGGCGGCACGGCGCTCGAGCGCACGCTGCGCGGCCAGTTCGGCCGCAGGAGCGGGCTCGGTCGGCTGCGCAGAGGGCTCTTCGGTCATCGCAGGTAGCCCCCGGCAAGGCTGGCGATCTCGATGGCCAGCACGACGACGAACAAGCCCATCGCGCCCCATGCCGCGCGTGCCGCAGCGCCATCGTGCCGGGCTCGCAGCGCCCCCGCCAGCGGCAGGACCGCAACCGCCAGCGCCAGCGCCGCGGTCTTGAGCACGAACACGAGCGAGACCACGGGGTCGAAGATCTGCCCGACCAGGCGCGTGAAGCGGCCCAGCGCGAATGGCGTGAAGCCGTGCGCAAGCAGGTAGGTCAGCACCACGGCCAGCAGCGAGGTCACCACGGCCAGCAGCAGCACGGTGAAGGCACCGGCCAGCACCCGCGGCACGAACACCTCGCGCAACCAAGGAAGCGGCAGCGCCGCTGCGCGGACCGCACCGTCGTGCCCGCGCGGCAGCGGCATGGTCGCGGCCGCGGGCAGCATCACGCGCAGCGCGACCGCAAACGCCGCCGCAAGCGGGATCAGCTCCAGCACCAGCACGCGCACCAGCATGCCCAGCGCCATCTGCGACAAGCCGTAACTCTGGGCCGTGACGAGCACGATGCGGATCACCACCAGGCAGACGATGGCCGCCAGCAGCGCAAACCAGGGCAGCAGCGGCAGCGCCGCGCGCACCATCTGCACGGCCAGCGCCGTGCGTTGGGGCCGGCGATAGGTCTGGTGCGACAGGGCCAGCGCCAGGGCCAGCGCGCACAGGCGCACGACCTGCCACGCGCTGCCCCACGCGACATGCCAGGTGGTGCGGCTGCGCCGGCGCAGCGCGCCGGTCAGTCGCTGCAGCGGCAGGGATCTGGCGTGCATGGGCAGGCATCATAGGACCGCGCGCGACCCCTGGCCGCGGCCGGTTGCCAACGGACAAGAACCCGCACGCGGGCCCGGGCCACAATCTCCGCCTGCGCGTGGCCGCGGGCCGCTCAGCCCGCCGCCACGCGCCAGCCGCCGCGATGTTGTCCACCCCCGCCATCACCGCCACCTTCGTCTTCACCGACATCGTCGGCAGCACCCGCCTGTGGGAGCGCGAGCCCGACGCGATGCGCGCGGCACTGGCGCAGCACGACGCGATCTGCCGCGACGCCGTGGGCGCCTGCCGCGGCCGCCTGGTCAAGACGACTGGCGACGGCATCCACGCCGTGTTCGACGACCCGCTGGACGCCGTGCGCGCCGCCCAGCTGCTGCAGCACGACCTGGCGCGCGCGCCGGGCACAGGGGTCGACCTGAAGGTGCGCTGCGGACTGCACCTGGGCCCCTCCGAGCGCCGCGATGGCGACTACTACGGCCCGGTGCTGAACCGCGCCGCGCGCATCATGGCGGCCGCGCACGGCGGCCAGGTGCTGCTTTCGCAAGCGGTTGCCGAGGCGGTGCGCACGCGGCTTGCGCCCCCCTTCGCGCTGCTGGACCTGGGGCCCGTGCGGCTGCGCGACCTGGACGAAACCGAACCGCTGCATCAGCTCGTCCACCCGACCCTGCGCGCACAGTTTCCGCCGCTGCGCGAATTGGCACGCACGCCGACCAACCTGCCGCAGCGCCTGAACAGCTTCGTCGGGCGTGAACGCGAGCTGGTCGAGATCCGCGCCCATCTGGCCGACACCCGGCTGCTCACGCTGCTGGGCATGGGCGGCATGGGCAAGTCGCGCCTGTCGCTCGAACTGGCCGCCACGCTGCTGGACGAGTACCCCGACGGCGTCTGGCTGATCGAGCTGGCGCCGCTGGTCGACCCGGTCCGCGTGCCGCTGGCGCTGGCCACGGTACTGGGCCTGCGCGAAGAGCCCGGCGGCAGCGTGACCGAGACCCTGCTGGCCTGGGTGCGCACGCGCACGCTGCTGATCGTGTTCGACAACTGCGAGCATCTGGTCGACGCCTGTGCCGAGCTGGCCAAGCAGTTGCTGCAGGCCGGGGCCGGCGTGCGCATCCTCGCCAGCAGCCGCGACCTGCTGAAGATCGCCGGCGAGTCGGTCTACCCGGTGCCCGCGCTGTCGACCCCGAGTGCGGCCGAACTGCGCGACCACCCGCTGCCAGCGCAACTGCTGCAGCACGCCGCGGTGCAACTGTTCGTCGACCGCGCGCGCGCGGTGCAACCCGCGTTCGCGCTCGATGCCGCCAACGCAGCCGGGGTGGCGGCGATCTGCCACACGCTGGACGGCATTCCGCTGGCGCTGGAGCTGGCGGCAGCGCGCGTGCGCACCCTCTCGGTGCAGGCCATCGCCGCGCGCCTGGCCGACCGCTTCCGCCTGCTGAAGACCGACGACCAGACCGTGCTGCCGCGCCAGCGGACGCTGCGCGCGTTGATCGACTGGAGTTTCGAACTGCTGAGCGAACCCGAGCGCGTGCTGTTCGAGCGCCTGTCGGTCTTTGCCGGTGGCTGGACTCTCGAAGCGGCCGAGGCCGTCGCCGCCGGCGACGCGCTGGCCGCCGACGACGTGCTCGATCAGCTGGCGCGCCTGGTCGAGAAGTCGCTCGTCACGATGACGCCCGAGGGCACGCGCTACACCATGCTGGACACCGTCCGCGCCTACGCCGCCGAGAAGCTGGCCGCGGCCGGCGACGCGGCAGCAACGCGGCGGCGTCATGTCGAGCATTTCGTGCACTTCGCGGCGGCCTCGCCGCAGAAGCTCTCCGGACCCGAGCAGGCCGGCTGGCTCCAGAGTCTGGATAGCGAGCGTGACAACCTGCTGGCCGCGCACGCCAGCTGCGGGCGCGACCCGCAGTGCCTCGACGCCGGCCTGGAACTCGTCTTCGTGCTCAAGGCCTACTGGCGCACGCGCGGCCTGCTCGAACTGGGCCACCGCGTGACCGTCGAGGCCCTGGCGCGCACGCGGGCCGACGAACGCAGCTTCGGCCGCTGCCGCGTGCTCTGCGACGCCGGCCAGCTGTGCTGCTTCCTCGGGCGCTATGAAGAGGCCCGCCGCTACCTCGAGGAGAGCCGCTCGATCGCGCACGAGCTGGGCGACACCGCGCGCCTGAGTGCGGCGATGCAGCCGCTGGGCATGGCCTACCTGGCCCTGGGCGACCGCGCCGCCGCGCAGGCGCTCTACGAGGCGACACTGGCCATGCCGGCCAACGCCGACAAGCCGCGCGTGCTGATGGTGGCCAGCAACTCGCTGGCGCAGTTGCAGCGCACCAGCGGGCGCCTGGACGCCGCGCAGGCACTGTACGAGCGCGTCATCATGCTGGCGCAGCAGATGGGCGATCGCGAGAGCCGGGCGATCGGCCTGCTCAACCTGGCGATGCTGCTGATCACGCGCCAGGACCTGCGCGCCACGCGACCGCTGCTGCCGCAGATCGACGCCATCGCCACCGAGACGGGCTCGCAACCGGTGGTGCAAAGCCTGCTGGAAGTCTGCGCCGGGTTGGCCGCAGCCGCCGGTGACGCAAGCCGTGCGGCCTGGCTGTACGGTGCCGCGGAAGCGCGCGCAACCCGCCACGGGGTGCGCCGCGACGCCAACGACGAGGCCTTCCTGCAGCCCTGGATCGCGCACGCGCGCAGCGCGCTTGGCGAGCAGGAATTCAGCGCCACCGAAGGCGCGGGGCGCCTGGCCAGCGACGCCGCCGTGGCCGCGGCGGCGCAGCACGTCTGGCAGGACGGCGGCTGATCACTCCATGTTCGTGATTTCCGGGTCCAGCGGCGCCAGCGCCTTGCCCGCGCGCAGCACGTGCACGCTGTATTTGAAGGTGCCCGGTCGCGTGTTGCGATAGATGCACTGGAACTGGCGCGCATCGGCCAGCGCACGGCAGTCGACGATCTCCTTCTGCTCGCGGCTGACGGGCTTGCCGCCGGGGCGGTCCAGCTCGGCGTCGATCACGATGCCGTTGCGGCCGAACCGGTAGTCGCCCACAGGCAGCCGCCAGGTGATGACGACAGCGCCCATCTCCGTCCGAAAGCGCAGCGGATCGGGGCTCACCGCCTTCA
Organism: Rubrivivax sp.; assembly: GCA_020851615.1. GTDB lineage: Bacteria > Pseudomonadota > Gammaproteobacteria > Burkholderiales > Burkholderiaceae_C > Rubrivivax. The sequence continues at coordinate 1,496 of JADZCL010000029.1, read as the reverse complement.
CCTGGTCACCGCTCACCTCGACCGCCGGCCAGGCGTTGCGCATCTGCTCGTGACGGGGCCCGGCGCAGGCGCCGAGCGCCAGCGCAAGGGTGATGACTGCGATGCGTCCAGGCCTCATGCGTCCTCCGGCGGTCGGGTGGTGGGTCGGCATCATGCCGCAGAGCCTGCACGTGAACAACGCCAGGGCGGTGGATGCCGCAGCCGGGGGTCAGGGGCCCGCACGACGCGGCATCATCGCGGCCGTGCCACGCAAGGCGCACAACGCCTGCAAGGAAGGATGTCCTCGATGTGGAGCGAGCTCTTGCAAACCCACGGCTACTGGGTGCTCGCGCTGGGCTGCCTGCTCGAAGGGGAGACGGTGCTGCTGCTGGCAGGCCTGGCGGCACACCGCGGGCTGCTGGATCCGGCCGCTGTCGTGGCCGTTGCGGCGGTGTCGGGGTTTGCCGGTGACGAGTTCTTCTTCTGGCTCGGGCGCCGGCACGGCGCGGCGGTGCTGGCGCGCTGGCCCGCACTGGCCAGCCAGTCCGCGCGGCTGCGTGCCCTGCTCACCCGCTGGCACGAGGGGGTGATCATTGGCGTGCGCTTCGCCTACGGCCTGCGCGTGGCCGGGCCCGTGCTGCTGGGCACCACTGCCGTGCCGGCCTGGCGCTTTGCGCTGCTCAACGCGTTGGGCGCAGGCCTGTGGGCAGCCTTGGTGGCGGCCCTCGGCTGGAGTTTCGGTGCTGCGGCGCAGGCATTGCTGGGCCGGCTGCGCCATCTGGAAGCCTGGCTCTTTCTCACGCTGCTCATGCTGGCGCTCCTGGTTGCACTGCTGCGCCACCTGGCGGCCCGGCGCCGGCGCGGCCGCTGACGACCCGGCCTGTGTCTCTGCACCGGGCCACCCAAACCCTGAGCCTGGAGCGCTTGGGGCATCACCCGATGCTGCGCGGCAGCGTCGGCCACGACACTCGCTGCTTTGCACACCAGCCCCTTGGGGAGGAGAAGACGATGAAACGCCAGCTTGCCACCGCACTCGCCGCATTGGCCCTGGTCGGCGGCGCGGCCGCGCAGGACGCCAAGACCCTGCGCCTGCTGACCTGGGCCGACTACGCGCCCAAGGACGTGATCGAGCAGTTCACCAAGGAGACCGGCATCAAGGTCGAGCTCACGCTGTCCAACAACGAGGAGATGATCTCCAAGCTGCGCGCCACCGGCGGCGCGGGCTTCGACCTCGCCCAGCCGTCGCAGGACCGCATCACCGGCCCGCAGCAGGAGTTCGGCATCTACAAGCCCATCGATCTGGCGCAGATCAAGGCGCCGCTGTTCATCGAGTCGATGCTCGAGGCGACCAAGAAGAACACCACGCTGGCCGGCAAGGTCTACGGCCTGCCGCACATCTGGGGCACCGACGGCCTGGTCGTCAACACCAAGCTGGCGCAGATGAGCGACTACGGCGACCTCTGCCGGCCGCAATACAAGGGCAAGACGGCCGTGCGGCTGAAGCGCCCGACGCTGAT
>JADZCL010000028.1 GCA_020851615.1 Rubrivivax sp. | reverse complement strand
CTTGACGGTGTTGCCGGGCACTGGCGCTGCATCCTGGGCCAGCTGGAGCCGGGCGCGGCCACCCTCCTTCACCAGCACCAGCACCTGACCTGGATAGATCAGGTGCGGGTTGCGGATCTGCGACAGGTTCATGCCCCATAGCTGGGGCCAGCGCCAGGGGCTGTTCAGGAAGAGCTTGGAAATCGCCCACAGCGTGTCGCCGCGCTGCACGGTATGTGACTCGGGTGCGTTGGGCGCCAGTTCGGCAAGCGGCACGCCAGCCTGTGCCACCTCGTTGGCCGTGGAGCGTTGTTGTTCCGTAATGGGGAAGTTGCCCGCCGCGGCCAGCGCCGGGTCGCTCAGGCCCGAAGCGCCAAGCGCGGCCGCGACGCCCAGCGCCCCGAAGCTGTGGCGCCAGCCGCGTTGTGCGCCTGACCGATCGCGTGGACTCATGTGCGGGTCTCCCGGCTGGCGCCGCGGCGGCGCGTCGATGCCACAATCTGGGCGGGGTTTGGAGCGTGCCGCGACAGGATGCCGCCCGCGCACGCCCGGAATGTTCACTTGATTTCGCAGATTCTGCCCCCAAGCCATTGATATCGCAACGAAAGTGCGCGATGTGCCGCCGCTCGAAGCGGGCATGCGTCACAGCGCTCGTTGTGCCCTGTCCACAACTGTTTCCCCGTGTTGCCGCTTGCTGCGGCTGATGCTGTCCCTGCCATGGCCCGCCTGACCATCCTGCGCTATCCCGATCCGCGGCTGCACACCATCGCGCGGCCGGTGGCCGATGTCGACGAGCGCATCCGCCGCCTCGCCGACGACATGCTCGAGACCATGTACGCCGCCGAGGGGGTCGGCCTGGCGGCTACGCAGGTCGATGTGCACGAGCGCCTGCTCGTGATGGATACCTCCGAGGCACGCGACCACCCGCTCGTGCTCATCAACCCGGAGCTGACCTGGTGCAGCGAGGAGATGCGCGTGGCCGAGGAGGGTTGCCTCTCGGTGCCGGCGTTCTATGACAAGGTCGAGCGCCATGCCAGCGTCAAGGTGCGTGCGCTGGGCCGCGATGGCGAGCCCTTCGAGATGCACGCCGAAGGGCTGGCGGCCGTGTGCGTGCAGCACGAGATCGATCACCTGCGCGGCAAGGTCTTCGTCGAGTACCTGAGCGCGCTCAAGCGCGACCGCATTCGCACCAAGCTGCTGAAGAAGGCGCGCGAAGAGCAGCGCGATGACTGAGCCGCTGCGCCTGGGCTTTGCCGGCACACCCGAGTTCGCGCGGGCGGCGCTGGCCGCACTGGCCGACGCGGGGCACCACATTCCACTGGTGTTGACCCAGCCTGACCGGCCCGCCGGGCGGGGCTTGAAGCTGCAGGCTTCGGCCGTCAAGCAGGAGGCGCTGGCGCGCGGCCTGCCGGTGCTGCAGCCGCAGGGCCTGCGCCTGGATGGCCGCTTTGCTGCCGACGCCGCCGCGGCGCAGGCGGCGCTGGCCGAGAGCCGGCTGGACGTGCTCGTTGTCGCCGCCTACGGGCTCATATTGCCGCAGTGGGCGCTGACTTGCGCCACACATGGCGCACTCAACATCCACGCCTCGCTGCTGCCGCGCTGGCGTGGGGCCGCACCCATCCAGCGGGCGCTCGAAGCGGGCGACGCGCACACCGGCATCACGCTGATGCAGATGGATGCCGGGCTCGATACCGGCCCCATGCTGCTGGCGCGTGCGCTCTCGATCGCCCCGCAGGACACCGCGACCAGCCTGCATGACCGGCTGGCGGCGCTTGGCGCGGCACTCGTGGTCGAAGGGCTGCCGGCGTGGGTGAGTGGTCGCTTGCAAGCCACGCCCCAACCTGCGGCCGGCGTCACCTATGCCGCCAAGATCGACAAGGCCGAGGCGGCGATCGACTGGCGACAGCCGGCCGTGCAGATCGAGCGCCGCGTGCGGGCCTTCGACCCTTTCCCGGGCGCCAGCTTCGTGCTCGATGGCGAAACGCTCAGGCTCTGGCGGGCGCGGGTTGCAGACCCCGGCGCGCTGTCCGGCGCACCGGGCGAGTGCGTACCGGCCCCGGCGGGCGTGCTGCGTGTGGCCTGCGGCGAGGGCGCGCTGGATCTGCTCGAGGTGCAGCGTGCGGGCGGGCGGCGGGTGCCAGTGGCCGACTTCCTTCGCGGTCACCCGGTTGCAGCCGGGACGCCGCTGCACGGCCGGGCACTGCCCTGAGCGCACTGCAGCTGCCGCGGACCCCTCAAGTCCGGGCCCGTGCCGGTCGATAAGAGGAGCAGCCTGCCTGCCCCGCCACCATGCGCCCGTCCCTCGCTCTTGCTGCCCTGCTGTCGCTGCTCGCGCTGGCCGGTTGCGACATGCTGGGCATCGAGGGGGCCAGCGCCGTCGCCGCGCGCCGTGAGGCCGATGGCAAGGCGATCGGCGGTGCCTGCCGCCACGCCGGCCGGGCGATCGAGGACTGCTACACGCTCAACCGCAAGGCCGACCGCAGCGCCATCTTTGCCGGTTGGCGCGAGATGAACGACTACATGGCCGAGAACAAGCTCGAGGTGGTGGCCCCCACCCTGGCTCCGCCCGGCGCGCCCGCGCCGCTGACCGCCGCAGCAGACGACGAGCCCGAGACCAAGCCGGACAAGCCCAAGAGCCATTGAGGCCGGGGCCGCCGCAGCGAACGCGCCCGAGCGGGTGCGGCCGGCAGCAGGGGACAATCGGCACATCCGCCTGCTTGTTCCATCGCTTCTCCTGCCGCCATGAACATTCTTCGCTTCACCGACCTCGTTGCACAGGGCAAGGCCCGCGGCCAGCGCGTCTTCATCCGCGCCGACCTCAACGTTCCGCAGGACGCCGACGGCCGCGTCACCGAGGACACGCGCATCCGCGCCTCGGTACCGGCCATCCGCATGGCGCTGGATGCCGGTGCTGCGGTGCTGGTCACCTCGCACCTGGGCCGGCCGACCGAGGGCGAGTTCAAGCCGGCGGACTCGCTGGCGCCGGTGGCCGCGCGCCTGTCCGAACTGCTGGGCTGCGACGTGCCGCTGGTTGCCCACTGGATCGATGGCGTGGACGTCAAGCCCGGGCACCTGGTGCTGCTCGAGAACTGCCGCCTCAACAAGGGTGAGAAGAAGAACGACCCGGCACTGGCGCGCAAGCTCGCTGCGCTGTGCGACATCTACGTCAACGACGCCTTCGGCACGGCGCACCGCGCGGAGGGCACGACCTACGGCATCGCGCAGTTTGCACCGATCGCCTGTGCCGGGCCGCTGCTGGCGGCCGAGATCGACGCCATCACCCAGGCGCTGGCCAATCCGCGGCGGCCGCTGGTGGCCATCGTCGCGGGCGCCAAGGTCAGCACCAAGCTCACCATCCTGCAGAGCCTGGCAGCCAAGGTCGACGGACTCGTGGTCGGCGGCGGCATTGCCAACACCTTCATGCTCGCGGCGGGACTGCCGATCGGCAAGAGCCTGGCCGAACCCGCCCTGGTGCATGAGGCCAAGGCGGTGATCGCGGCCATGCAGGCGCGTGGCGCTGCCGTGCCGATCCCGCAGGACGTGGTGGTGGCCAAGGAATTCAAGGCCGATGCACCCGCCACGGTGAAGGCGGCCGCCGACGTCGCCGCCGATGACCTGATCCTCGACGTCGGTCCCCAGACCTCCGCGTTGCTGGCGGCCCAGCTCGCAGCCGCGGGCACCATCGTCTGGAACGGCCCCGTGGGCGTGTTCGAGTTCGACGCCTTCGCCAAGGGCACCGAGACGGTGGCCCGCGCCATCGCCGCCAGCGGGGCCTTCAGCATTGCCGGTGGCGGCGACACGCTTGCAGCGATCGCCAAGTACGGCCTGGAGCAGGACATCGGCTACATCAGCACCGGCGGCGGCGCCTTCCTCGAGGTGCTGGAGGGCAAGACGCTGCCCGCGTTCGAGATCCTGATGCAGCGCGCGGCTCAGGCCTCGTAGGTCAGCAGGACGACATCCGCGGCCTGTTCGCGGATCGGGATCAGCGCCTGATAGGCCGGCGAGTTGAACCAGCCCTCGATCGCGGCCATGTCGGGGAAGCGCGTGACGACGACCTCCGGGTAGACGCTCGCGCCCGCCAGTGCCGGCCCCTGCCGGCCGCGAAAGACGAGTTCGGCATTCCAGGCCTCGAACGTGGCGGGGACACGGCTGCGGTACTCGGCCCACTGCTGCGGGTCCTTGACCCGGATGTGGCCGACGATGTAGGCGTGTGGCATGGTGAGCACTCCGTGCGGGGGACAAGAGGATGGGCGAGGCCTACGGCGTCCTGCGCGTGGGCCGCGCGCCCGCGCGTGGAATCCAGTGGCCCAGCAGACCGGCGCCAAGCAGCGCCACGGCACCCGTGGCGACCAGCCCTGCAGCGAGGGTGGCAGCGGCGGTCACGGCCGACAGCAGGGCCGGCCCGATGGTGCCGCCGACGTCGGAGAG
>JADZCL010000027.1 GCA_020851615.1 Rubrivivax sp. | reverse complement strand
TTCTGCTGCAGCATCGCGGCCATCAGGTCGGGCATGGCCCACATGCCCTTGCCGATCTGCGCCTTGCCGCGCAGGCCGCACTCCAGGCCCACCAGCACGTTGCTGCGCTCGTAGGCGGCGATCCACTCGCTGGTCTTCATGTCGCCCTTGCGGCGCATCGGCCCGGCGTGCATCGCGGTGTGCATCTCGTCGCCGGTGCGGTCCAGGAAGCCGGTGTTGATGAAGGCCACGCGATCGGCCGCAGCGGCGATGCAGGCCTTGAGGTTGACGCTGGTACGGCGCTCCTCGTCCATGATGCCGAGCTTGACAGTCGCCTTGGGCAGGCCGAGCAGGCGCTCGACGCGGGAAAACAGTTCGCTGGCAAACGCGACTTCGGCCGGGCCGTGCATCTTGGGCTTGACGATGTAGACGCTGCCGCAGCGGCTGTTGCGCAGCCCGCTGGCCTTCTTCAGGTCGTGCAGCGCGATGGTCGTGGTGATGACCGCATCCAGGATCCCTTCGGGGATCTCGCGGCCGTCGCTGCCCCACAGGATCGCCGGGTTCGTCATCAGGTGGCCGACGTTGCGCACGAAGAGCAGGCTGCGCCCGTGCAGGCGCACCGCCTCGCCGCGCGGGCCGGTGTATTCGCGGTCGGCATTGAGCCCGCGCGTCAGCGTGCGGCCGCCCTTCTCGAAGGTCTCGGTCAGCGTGCCCTGCAGGATGCCCAGCCAGTTGCCGTAGGCGAGCACCTTGTCCTGCGCATCGACCACCGCCACCGAATCCTCGAGGTCGAGGATGGTCGACAGCGCCGCCTCGACGACGAGGTCGGCCACGCCGGCGGGGTCGCTGCGCCCGATGGGATGCGCGGCGTCGATGCGCAGCTCCAGATGCAGGCCGTGGTGCACCAGCAGCACGGCCGAGGGCGCAGCCTGCGGACCCTGGAAGCCCACGAACTGCTTCGGGTTCTTCAGCCCCACCGTCTGCCCGCCGGCGAGCTGCACGACCAGCGCGCCGCCGACCACGCGGTACGCCGTCGAGGCGACGTGCGAGCCTTTCTGCAGCGGCGCGCAGCGATCCAGCACGTGGCGTGCGTACTCGATGACGCGCGCTCCGCGCACCGGGTTGTAGGCCTGCCCGTCAGCGCCGACCCGGGTGGCGCCATCGGTCTCGGGCAGGACGTCGGTGCCGTAGAGCGCGTCGTACAGGCTGCCCCAGCGCGCGTTGGCGGCGTTGAGGGCGTAGCGCGCGTTCGTGATGGGCACCACCAGCTGCGGCCCGGCCTGCAACGCCAGCTCGGCGTCGACGTTCTTGGTCGTCGCGCGCACCTTTGCCGGCACCGGCACCAGATACCCGATCTTCTGCAGGAAGGCCTTGTACTTCTTCATGCCGCGGATAGGCCCTGGGTTGGCCTTGTGCCAGGCATCGATCTCGCCCTGCAGGCGCTCGCGCTCGGCCAGCAGCGCGGCGTTCTGCGGCGCCAGTTCGGTGACGAGGGCGTCGAACCCGGCCCAGAAGGCCGCGGGCGCCACGCCCGTGCCGGGCAGGACGCGCTCTTCGATGAAGCGGTGCAGGTTTGCGGCCACCTGCAGGCCATGGACGGTGATGCGTTCGGTCATGGTCGGTCCTCCGGAATCGTCTGGCGTAAACCCGCACTGTATTGCCAACCGGGACCGGCATTAATATCGCCGAACTCTATGGATTGATGCGTTCGTAGTGCATAGTGCCAGGCCATGGACCGCCTCAAGCAGATCGAGACCCTGGTCGCCGTGGCCCAGCGGGGCAGCCTGACCGCCGCCGCACGCGCCGAAGGGGTTGCACCGGCGGTGATCGGCCGGCGCATCGACGCGCTCGAGAAGCGCCTGGGCGTGAAGCTGCTGATCCGCACCACGCGGCGCATCTCGTTCACGCACGAGGGCAGCGCCTTCCTCGAGGACGGCCAGCGCCTGCTGGCCGATCTGGCCAGCGCCGAGGCCAGCGTCAGCGCGGGCAGCATCAAGGCCAGCGGCCATCTGCGCATCACCGCGCCCGCGGGCTTCGGGCGGCGCCACGTGGCGCCGCTGGTGCCGCGCTTCCTGGCCGAACACCCCGAGGTCAGCGTCTCGCTCAACCTCTCCGACCGCGTGGTCGACCTCGTCAACGAGGGCTACGACTGCGCCATCCGCGTCGGCGACCTCGGTGACTCGAGCCTGGTCAGCGTGCGCCTGGCGGACAACCGGCGCCTGTGCGTCGCCGCACCCGCCTACCTGCGGCGCGCGGGCGTGCCGCAGACCCCGGCGGAGCTGGTGCGGCACGAGTGCCTGACGCTGTCGTCCGAGGCCAGCCAGACCCGCGGCTGGGCCTTCATGGTCGATGGCGCTCCCACCCATCTGCGCCCGCGTGGACGCCTGGACTGCAGTGACGGGCAGGTGCTCCACGCCTGGTGCCTGGCGGGCATGGGAATCGCATGGCGCAGCGCCTGGGAGGTCGAGCGCGATGTGGCTGCCGGACGGCTCGCCGTGGTGCTGGACGAGTACGCCGCGCCCGCCAGCGGCATCTACGCGGTCTTTGCCCAACGCAAGCACCTGCCGCTGCGCCTGCGGCTGTGGATCGACTTCGTGAAGCGGGACTATGGCGACCCGACCTACTGGGCCGCCGCCTGA
>JADZCL010000026.1 GCA_020851615.1 Rubrivivax sp. | reverse complement strand
GGCAGCGCCAGGCTCTTGTTGCGGAACAGCAGGTCGTTGAGGCAGTGGCCGAGCTTGCTGACCAGCAGCACCGTGCGCATGCGCGCCTGCGCCAGGTGCAGGCGTGAGCGCATGTGCAGCCTGGCCGCCAGCTCGCCGATGGCCTGGGTGATGGCGTCGTGGTGCGCCGCCGCCAGCGTGAACTGCACGCGCATGAAGAAGCGGCCGGTCCCCGGGTCGTTGAACTGCGCCGCGTCGGTGATGTTTCCGCCATGGGCGGCCAGCACGCCGGTGACCGCGTGCACGATGCCGGTGCGGTCGGGGCCGGCCAGCGTGAGGATGAGCGAATCGGACATGCGCGGATTCTCTCAATCCGGGTTGGTGTGGGTGTCGGCGTCAGCCGCCGCGACGAGTGCGGCGACGTATTCGCCGATGGCAAGGCTTGCCGTGAGTCCGGGTGACTCGATGCCCAGGAGCTGCACCACGCCGGGTACGCCGTGGGTGGCGGGGCCCTCGATGTGGAAGTCCGCCGCGGCCTCGCCCGGGCCGCTGAGCTTGGGGCGGATGCCGCTGTAGGCGGGCTGCAACTGACCTGCGGGCAGGGTGGGCCACCAGTGGCGGATGGCCTGCTCGAAGGCCGCGGCGCGTGCGGGGTCGACGCCGTATTCGAGGTCGGCGTCGGCCACGCCCGCGGGCAGCCACTGCACGTCGGGGCCGAAGCGAGCGGCGCCGGCGAGATCCAGCGTCAGGTGCACACCCAGCCCTCCATCGACCGGGAGCGGGTAGATCAGGTGCCGGAAGGGCGCGCGCGTGGCGAGCGCGAAGTAGTGCCCCTTGGCCAGCCGACGCGGGGGAATGGCGGCCGCAGGAAAACCCCGCAGCGCAGCGGCGACGGCCTGCGCCTGCAGCCCCGCGGCATTGACGATCCAGCGCGCGGCGAACTCGAAGGGCTCCTGGCCACCGCTGCAGACATGCCAGTCGTCGCCATGGCTCTGGGCCGTGGCCAGCGGGCTGGCCACGGCAAACAGGGCGCCGGCGTTCTGTGCGTCGCCCAGCAGCGCTGTCATCAGGCCGTGGCTGTCGACGATGCCGCTGCTGGGTGACCACAGGGCTGCGTGCACGGCGAGTGCGGGCTCCAGGGCCAGCGCTTCGGTGCGCGACAGCGGCTGCAGGTCGTGCACGCCGCAGGCTGCAGCGCGGCTGCCGATGGCTTGCAGTGCGGGCACCTCGGCGGCGCCTGTGGCGACAAGCAGCTTGCCGCAGCGGCGCATCGGCACGTTGTACGCCGTGCAATAGGCCTGCAGCAGTTCACGCCCGCGCACGCACAGGCGGGCCTTCAGGCTGCCGGGCTCGTAGTACAGGCCGGCGTGCACGACTTCGCTGTTGCGGCTGCTCACGCCGGTGCCGAAGCTGTGCTGCGCTTCGAGGATGACGACGCTGTGGCCGGCCTGCGCAAGGGCCCGTGCGCAGGCCAGGCCGACGACGCCGGCGCCGACGACGACGGCATCGACGCGGTCGAGCTCAGCCATTGGCAAAGACCTGGCGCAGCGTGTGGGACAGGGCCTCGAGTTCGGCGCGCCGGTTGTAGCCCTGCACCGAGACGCGCACGAAGCAGCGGCCCTCGTGCTGCGTGACGGGGACTTCGATGCGGTGGGCGTCGAAGAGGCGCGCGCGCAGCGCCTCGGGATCGCAGGCCGGTATCGGCACCGTGGCCATCTGTGCGAAGTGCATGGGGCTGGAGAGCGGCCGCAGCCCGAAGTGGTCGGCGAGTTCGTCCATCAGCTCGACTGCCAGCCGATGGCAGGCGTTGCGCACTTCGGGGGTGAGGTGGGCATGGTGGAAATCGATGGCTGCGGGCAGCGCCAGGAAGCCGCTGATGTCGCGCGTGCCTTGCCATTGCAGGCGGCGCTCGAAGCGGCTGTCCCCGAGGTAGGCATCGAAACCGGAATGGCCGCCGCCGCCATCCAGGTAGCCCCAGCTGATGACGTTGGCGTGCAGCCCCTCGTGGTGCTCGGGCCGCGCGTGCAGGAAGCCGCTGCCCTTGGGTCCGCACAGCCACTTGTGGCCGTTGCCGGTGTAGTAGTCCGCCCCCAGCGCATCCAGGTCGAGGTCGAGTTGCCCCGGCGCGTGGGCGCCGTCCACCAGCACCGGCAGTCCGCGTGCGTGGGCTGCCTCGACCAGCGCCGCCACCGGCAGCACAAGCGCGGTGGTCGACGCCACATGGCTGATGAAGACCAGCCGCGTGCGCGGCGACAACGCCGCCAGCATGCCGTCGACGAAGGCCTGATCGTCCAGTGGCAAGGCCACCGGCATCCGCCGGTAGTGCGCTCCTGAGCGGGCGCAGGCGAATTGCCAGGCGGCGTCACAGGCGCCGTATTCAAGCGTGGTGCCAAGCACCTCGTCGCCAGGGCCAAGGGGCAGCGAATGCGCCACGATGTTGACGCCGGTCGTCGCGTTGGGGACGAAGACCAGGTCGTCGGCACGCGCGCCGATGAACGCGGCGAGCTGCTCGCGTGCCGCGCGCAGCAGGGCGGCCGAGCGGCGGCCGAGGAACTCGACCGGATTGCGTTCCATCTCGTCCTGCCACGCACGTTGCGCGGTGCGCACCGGCTGCGGGCAGGCGCCGAAGGAGCCGTGATTGAGGAAGACGAGGTCGGGGTCGAGGGCGAAGAGCTCGCGCATGATGCAGGCTGCTGTGACCGCCAATCCCGTGGTGCTGGTGCGGTCGTGGTGTTTCGCCAAGAATACCGCCCGCTCGCCCCAACTGACTCATGGCCACCCTCGAAACCTACGACGACAAGGTCGTGCGCCTCTTTCTCTTCGCGTCCGCGGTGTGGGGGATCGTGGGCATGCTGGTGGGCATGTACCTCGCTGCCGAGCTCGCCTGGCCGGCGCTGGACCTGGGTCTGCCCTTCCTCGCGTTCAGCAAGCTGCGCCCCAACCACACCTTCGGCGTCATCTTCGCCTTTGGCGGCTCGGCGCTGATGGGCACCTGCTTCTACGTCGTCCAGCGCACTGGCCACACGCGCCTGGCGCTGCCGGGTCTGGCCGAGTTCACGTTCTGGGGCTGGCAACTCGTGTGCGTGCTGGCGATGACGACGATGCCGCTGGGCCTCACGCAGAGCAAGGAGTACGCCGAGCCCGAGTGGTTCATCGACATCCTCATCGCGATCGTCTGGGTGAGCTTCGGGGTCGTTTTCTTCACCACGCTGGCAAGGCGGCGCATCCGCCACATCTATGTCGCCAACTGGTATTACGGCGCCTTCATCATCGCGGTTGGCCTGCTGCACATCGTCAACAACCTGGCGCTTCCGGTCTCGCTGACGAAGTCCTATCCGATCTACTCGGGCGCGGTGGACGCGATGGTGCAGTGGTGGTACGGGCACAACGCGGTGGCCTTCTTCCTCACCGCGGGCTTTCTCGGCATGATGTACTACTTCGTGCCGCGCCAGGCCCAGCAGCCGCTGTGGAGCTACCGCTTCTCGATCGTCAACTTCTGGGCCCTGATCTCCATCTACATGTGGGCCGGCTCGCACCACCTCATGTACACGGCGCTGCCCGACTGGGTGCAGTCGGTGGGCATGGCGTTCTCGCTGGTGCTGCTGATGCCGAGCTGGGGCTCCGCGGCCAACGGGCTCTTCACCTTCAATGGCGCGTGGCACAAGGTCCGGCACGACCCGGCTGCCAAGTTCATGGTGCTGGCGCTCGTGTTCTACGCCGCGTCGACCTTCGAGGGCTCGCTGATGGCGATCAAGTCGGTGAATTCGCTGTCGCACTACACCGACTGGACGATCGCGCACGTGCACTCGGGGTCGCTGGGCTGGGTGGCGATGATCACCATCGGCTCGCTCTATGCCATGGCGCCGCGCGCGCTCGGGCGCCCGGCGATGTACTCGGCCAAGGGCATGGAGTGGCACTTCTGGCTGCACCTGGTCGGCACGCTGTGCTACGTCATCGCCATGTGGATTGCCGGCGTGAACCAAGGGATGATGTGGCGTGCCACCGGCATCGACGGTGCGCTGGCCTACTCCTTCCTGGACAGCCTGATCGCGACCCAGCCTTGGTACGTGCTGCGCTGGTTCGGCGGCGTGCTGATCTGGCTGGGCATGTGGGTGATGGCCTGGAACCTGTGGTTCACGGCGGCCGACGCGCGCCAGTCGATCATCTCGCCGATCCCGGTACCCATCCCCGAGCCTGAGCCGCAGCAGTCACCCAAGCCGCTGCCGGCGCACGGTTGAGGAGCGCGGCATGGCCTACCGGCATTTCGAGTTAATCGAGAAGCACGCCTGGACGCTGGGCATCGCCACGGCGATCATGGTGTCGCTCGGCGGGCTGGCGGAGATCACGCCGCTCTTCATCGAGGCCAACAAGGTCCAGCCAGCCGACGGCCTGCAGCCCTATGGTGCCCTGCGCCTGGCCGGGCGCGACGTCTACGTGCGCGAAGGCTGCTATCTCTGCCACTCGCAGATGGTGCGCACGCTGCGCTTCGAGACGCAGCGCTACGGGG
>JADZCL010000025.1 GCA_020851615.1 Rubrivivax sp. | reverse complement strand
TCATGCCGATCATGCTGGTGGCCGTGAACGGTGCCCCCAGCAGCGCGTGCCCGGGCATGACGCCGATGATGGTGAGCGGGATCGGCGCCATGATCACCACCGGCGTGAGGTAGCTGCGGAACTGCGCCACCACCAGCAGGTAGATCAGGATCAGGCCGACACCGTAGGCCGCACCCATGTCGCGGAAGGTCTCGTAGGTGATCTGGGACTCGCCGTCCCACTTCACCGCGTACTCGCGCAGCGGGTCGTCGGGCTGGCGGATCCAGTACTCGCCAAGCGGGCCGCGGCCCGGCAGGGCGACGGCATCCAGTTGGCCGCGGATCGCGAAGAGGCCATAGAGCGGCGAGTCGGGGATCTGCGCCGCCTGGGCGCGCCGGCCGATGTCGCCGAAGACATAGCTCACCCCCTGCAGGTTCTTGGTGAAGAGTGGCTTGTCGATCACGCCACGCTCGACGCGCACCAGCTCGGACAGTGGCACCAGGCGGCCATCGGCCGTGCGCAACGGCAGCGCCAGGAGCGCGGTCAGCCCGCGCTGAGCCTCGCGCGGGAGCTGGATACGCACCGGCACCGGGTACTTGCTGTGGCCGTCGTGCAGCCAGGCGGCGTCGGCGCCCGAGAGCGCAGCGTGCACCGTCTGCGCGACCTGCGCCACCGGAATGCCCAGCGACTCCGCGCGCTGACGCTGCACGCGCAGGAAGGCGCGCGGCGCGTCGGCGCGCAGGCTGGAGTCGATCGCCGCGATGTCGGGCGTGGCATGGAAGGCGGCTTCCAGGCGTGCGGCGAGCTGCTGGCGGCCGGCCTCGTCGGGGCCGTAGACCTCGGCCACGATCGGGCTCTGCACCGGCGGGCCCGGCGGAACCTCGACCACCTTGAGCTTGCCGCCGTGGCGGGTGGCGATCTCATCCAGCGCCGGACGCAGGCGCTGGGCGATGGCGTGGCTCTGCTCGTGGCGGTGGGCCTTGTCGACCAGGTTGACCTGCAGGTCGCCCTGCTCGGCGTCGGCGCGCAGGTTGTACTGGCGCACGAGGCCGTTGAAGGTGATGGGGCTGGCGGTGCCGGCGTAGCCCTGCAGGTCCAGCACCTCGGGCTGGCGGGCCAGGAAGGCGCCCAGGTCCTGCAGCGCGGCGGCGGTGTCCTCCAGCGGCGTGCCCGCGGGCATCTCCAGGACCAGCTGGAACTCGCTCTTGTTGTCGAAGGGCAGCATCTTCAGCACCACCCCCAGCCGCGAGTTGGGGATGGTCGCCAGCGACACCGAAAGCAGCATCGAGCCCAGCACCGCAGCCAGGAGCAGCCAGCGCCGGGTCGCGCTGTCCAGCAGCGGGCGCAGCAGGGTCTCGAACAGCCGCGGCAGGCGGGCCGTCAGGCCGCTGGCCTGTGCGGGTGCGCCATCGTGCGGGGTGTGTGCGCCGGCGTGGCTCTTCATGAGCCTGAGCGCCAGCCAGGGCGTGACGGTGAAGGCGATGGCCAGCGAGATCGCCATGCCCAGGCTGCTGTTGATCGGGATCGGGCCCATGTAGGGGCCCATCAGCCCGGTCACGAAGGCCATCGGCAGCAGGGCTGCGATGACGGTCAGCGTGGCGAGGATGGTGGGCCCGCCGACTTCGTCCACCGCAGCCGGAATGATCTCGGTGAGCGGCCGGCCCGGTTCCAGTTGCTGGTGGCGGTGGATGTTCTCGACCACCACGATGGCGTCGTCCACCAGGATGCCGATCGAGAAGATGAGTGCAAAGAGGCTCACGCGGTTGAGCGTGAAGCCCCAGGCCCAGCTCGCGAACAGCGTGGCCGTGAGCGTGAGGATGACGGCCGCACCGACGATCACCGCCTCGCGCCGGCCCAGCGCCAGGCCGACCAGCAGGATTACCGAGCCGGTGGCGAAGGCCAGCTTCTGGATCAGCTTGTTGGCCTTCTCGGCCGCGGTGGCGCCGTAGTCGCGGGTGACCGTGGCGTGTACCCCGGCGGGGATGACGGTGTTGCGTAGCGAGTCCACGCGCGCGCGCACCGCCTCGGCGACGGCCACGGCGTTCTCCCCGGGCTTCTTGGTGACCGAGATCGTCACCGCCGGGTACACGCTGCCCGCGGCAGGCTGACCTGCGGTGCTGCGCGCTGCATCCGCTGCGGCTGCCGCACCGGGGGTGTGCCAGACGTAGTGCTGTGGCTGTGCCGCGCCGGGCAGAACGCGCGCGACCTCGTGCAGGTAGACCGGATGACCCTTGTGCACGCCCACGACGATGCCGCGGACGTCATCGGCATCACGCAGGAACTCGCCGGTCTGCACCGACAGCATGCGACCCGGGGCTTCCGGTGCGATGACGCTGCCCGATGGCATGCTCAGGTTGGCGCCCGCCAGCGTCTGCTGCAGGTGCAGCAGGTCGACACCCCGCTCGCGCAGGCGGCTGGCGTCAAGGTCCACGCGCAGCACGCGACCGGGGCCGCCGATGCTGCGCACCTCGCGTGCACCGGGCACGCGCTTGAGCTCGGACTCCATCGTGTGCGCGACGCGCTCGAGCTCGACGGCACTCGCGGCGTCCTCGCCCCAGAGTGTGAGCGCGACCACCGGCACATCGTCGATGCCCATCGGACGCACGATCGGCGCCAGCACACCCAGGCCCCGCGGCAGCCAGTCCTGATTGGCGTTGAGCACGTCGTACAGCCGCACCAGTGCCTCGGTCCGGGGCACGCCGACCTTGAACTGCACCGTCACCATCGCGACACCCGGCCGCGCGACCGAGTAGGTGTGCTCGATGCCGGCGATCTGGCTGAGCACCTGCTCGGCCGGTCGGGCAACGAGGTTCTGCACATCAACGCTTGCCGCCCCCGGAAACGGGATGATGACGCTGGCCATCGTGACGTTGATCTGCGGCTCCTCCTCGCGTGGCGTGACGAGCACGGCAAACAGGCCCAGCAACAGCGCCACCAGCGCCAGCAGCGGCGTCAGCGCGTTGGCCTGGAAAGCCGCGGCCAGGCGGCCGGAGATGCCCAGGGCCGCGGATGCAGCCGGCGTCGATGGGGGCGGGTTGGAGGCGTGCATCGCGCGCTCGCTCAACGGGCCGGGCGCGCGCCGGCCAGGCCGGCCTGCACGGCGTCAGCCGCCACCCGCTCGCCGTCACGCAAGCCGGCCAGGACCTCGATGCCCTCACTGCCGCGCTCGGCACCCAGGCGCACTGCACGCAGCGCGAAGGTCTCGCCCTGCGCAACGTAGACGGCGGTGAGTTCGCCGCGGCGCAGGACCGCGGCGGCCGGCACGCGCAGCGTGGGCACAGCGGCTGCGCCCGTGGCGACACCGCTGAAGTGCACGCGTGCAACCTGCCCGGGCAGCAGCCCTGCAAGTGCGGCGGCGGGCAGGTCCAGCCGCCATTCGATGGTCTGCGAGACCGGGTCGGCGCCGGCCAATTCGGTGCGCGCCGTCGGCAGCACGCGCTGGCCGTTGGCGAGCTCGACCTCGACGCGCGTGGCGCGCCGCGCCGCCGCGGCCTGCGACAGCGGCACCTGCGCGGTGGCGCGCAGCGCACCGGGGGCGTAGAGCGTGGCGATCGGTCGCCCGGGGCTGGCCAAGTCGCCGGCCTCCAGGTGGGTGGCCAGCACGATGCCGGCAAAGGGTGCGTTGACGGCCGCGAAGCTGCGCGCCAGCGTGGCCTGTGCGCGTGCGGCCTGCGCCTGCTGCACGCCGGCCTGCGCGGCCTTGAATTGCGTCTGTACGGTGTCGAGTGCGGCCTGGCTGACGAAGCCCTGCGTGCGCAGCTCGCGCGTGCGCTCCAGCGTCGCGCGCGCGTTCTGGCCCTCGGCCTGGGCCTGGGCGAGTGCTGCATCGCTGCGCAGGACGCCGGCGTCGGCGTCGCGCTCGTCGATGCGTGCAATCGGCTGCCCGGCCTTGACCGTGTCGCCGGGCTTGACGCGCAGCGCGAGCACGTTGCCCCCGATCTGCGCGGCGACCGTGGCCTGGCGCACGGCCTCGATATGGCCTTCCAGCGTGATGGCATTGCCGAACTGGCCCGAGCGTGCCTGCACCAGGGGCACGCGCACGCCGTCGGCGGCCAGTGCCGGGAGCGCAGCGGCGGCCAGCAGGGCGGCCAGCGCGGTCAAGGCCGCACGTGCAAGCGGTGAAAGTGTCTTGATACCCATGTGGGTATCGTAGCAGATACCGCCATGGGTATCAAGCGGGTGTGTTCTGCGCGCCATGTCGAGGCACCCGGCGCTGCGGGAAACCCTGCTTGCGCCAGGGGCCGGGGCGGCGCCCACAATCCGCGGGCACCGCCCCACAAGGGCGTGCATCCATCCAGGAAGGAGCACCGACATGGGCATCGTCAGCCGGATCCATCACGTCGCTTACCGCTGCCGCGACGCCAAGGAGACCGTCGAGTGGTATCGCAAGTACCTCGACATGGACTTCGTGCTGGCCATCGCCGAGGACCAGGTGCCTTCGACCAAGGAACCCGATCCCTACATGCACATCTTCATGGATGCCGGCGGGGGCAACGTCCTGGCCTTCTTCGAGCTGCCGACCAAGGCGCCGATGGGCCGCGACCCCAACACGCCGGCCTGGACGCAGCACCTGGCCTTCGAGGTCGACTCGATGCAGCGCCTGCATGACGTCAAGGCGCGCATGCAGGCCGACGGCATCGACGTCGTCGGGCCGACCGAGCACACGATCTTCAAGTCGATCTACTTCCACGACCCGAACGGCCATCGTCTCGAGCTGGCGTTCAATACCGCCACGCCGGAGATGAAGCGCAAGCTCGACGAGGTGAAGTGGGACATGCTCGAGGAGTGGTCGCGCACCAAGAAGGCACCCCGGCACGCGGCCTGGATGCATGAGCAGGAGTTCAGCGGCTGACGCCCGTGGTGCCGCCCACTCCCGCACGCTCGATGCCGACGGCATGAGCGAGAGCTGACCGCAGTCCCGCAAGGCAGCCGCCCGTGGTCGCACGGCTCGAGCGCTGGATCACGCGCGCCCTCGAGGTGACACTCGTCGCCTGCCTGGCCGTGATGGCGCTGCTCGTCTTTGCCAACGTCGTGCTGCGCTACGCCTTCGATTCCGGTGTGGCGCTGTCCGAGGAGCTGTCGCGCCTGCTCTTCGTCTGGCTGATCTTCCTGGGCGCCATCCTGGCCTCGCGCCAGCACGCGCACCTGGGCTTCGACAGCCTGTTGCAGCGCCTGCCCGTGCGGCTGCGCAAGGCGGTGATCGTGCTCAACGCGACGCTGATGCTGGTGGCCTGCGCCTTCTTCGTCATCGGCGGCATCGCGCAGACGCGCATCAATCTCGACAACCGCTACCCGGTGCTGGGCATCCCCTACGCGGCGCTGTATGCGGTGGCGGTCGTGTTCGGCATCGGCCTGGCGGCCAGCATCCTGCTGAACGTGCGCGACGTGCTGTCTGGCCGCGCCAGCGAAGAGCAACTGGTGCTCACGCGCACGCTCGAAGGCTCGCTGGACGATGCCCGTGCTGACGCCAAGGCACCCGCAGGCCCACCCGGCAGACCCACTTGACCGCTGCGCTCTTCCTGCTCGTGCTGCTGGGCACCATCGCGCTGGGCATGCCGATCGCGTTCGCGCTGCTCTTTGCCGCCATCGCGGTGATGCTGCAACTGGGCCAGTTCGACTCGCAGATCATCGTCCAGAACGCCATCGGTGGCGCCGACAACTTCGTGCTGATGGCGGTGCCCTTCTTCATCCTGGCCGGTGAGCTGATGAACGCCG
>JADZCL010000024.1 GCA_020851615.1 Rubrivivax sp. | reverse complement strand
TGCGCATTTCGGCGAACGTGACCGCCGATTTCGGGGATCGTGACCGATCGGGGCTGCGGTGCGTTGCGCGCTTGGCAGTGTAGGTCGGTGGTTGGTGTTGGGGGCTCGAGCCTCCTTCGGTGGTCGGTGGATCGGGGTGCGGTAGCTGATCTCCGCGCCGGGTCTTGTGTTGCTTCTTGGGCTGAATGGTGGTGGGGCCCGGTGCAGCTTGTGGACAGCCGACGGCCTGTGCGTGGGCGTGTGGGCAACCCGCAGGGTTGTCCATGCGGCCATGCACAGGTCGACGCCTGCGGCGTCGAAGTCGGGCAGCCCGCGGCAGCGGGCCTGTCCACAAATGCACCGGGCGCGCGCACGGCTCAAGGGGGCTTGGGCGCGGCGGCACGCTTGGCTGCGCCGGGGCGCAGCGAGTCGCCCTTCAAGGCGATGCGATGGCAGTTGGCCAGCAGCCGGTCGAGCATCGCGTCGGCGATCGTGGCGTCGCCGATCCACGCATGCCAGTGCTCGATGGGCAACTGGCTGGTGATGATCGTCGCGCGCCGCCCGGCGCGGTCGTCGACCACTTCGAGCAGGTCGGCCCGCGTGGGCGCGTCCAGCGCGGCCAGCCCCCAGTCGTCGAGCACGAGCACGTCGGTGCGCGCCAGCGCCGCGAGCCAGCGCGCGAAGCCGCCGTTGCCGTGCAGGATGCGCAGCTCCTCGCCCAGGCGCGGCACGCGCAGGTACAGCGCCGAGTGCGCGCGCCGGCAGGCGTAGGCGGCCAGCGCGCACGCCAGCCACGATTTGCCCGTGCCGGTCAGGCCGTTGATGCTGATGGTCAGCCCCTGATCGACCCAGCGCGACAGCGCCAGCCCGATGATCGCGCTGCGCTCGATGCCGCGCCCGGCGCGGGTGTCCAGGTCCTCGATGCACGCCTGCGCGTACTTCAGCCTCGCCTTCTTCAGCAGCATCGCGCAGCGCCGGTCGTTGCGGTGGTGGACCTCGCGGTCCACCAGCAGCGCCAGGCGCTCTTCGAAGCTCAGCGCCGCCGAGCCGGCGGCGCCCAGCTGCTCCTCCAGGGCCTGGGCGAAGCCGGCGAGCTTGAGTTCGCGCAGCTGCGCGATCGTGGTGTTCATCATCGTCATGGTCGTCTCCCGCACTTGGTCAGTGGTAGTAGCCGGGGCCGCGCACGTTGGCGTGCGCGGGACTGACCCAATCGGTCTGCGCCGGCGGCGCGGCACGGTCGCGGCCGCTGGCGAGGATGTCGCGCACGTGGCGGTACTGCACCGCCCCCAACGACAGCGCCAGCGCGCAGGCCGCTTCGAGTCGCTGGTTGCCGTGACGCTTGGCCAGGCCCAGCAGCCCCAGACAGCTGCGATAGCCGTGCTCGGGATGCTTGAAGCGCTCGAGCACGGCGGCGACGAATTCGCCCGTGCGCGGGCCGACTTCGCCGCCCCAGTGCACGAGCCGCTCGGGCGTCCACTGCCGGTGCGCGCGGTGCGCCGCGGGCATGTGCTCGTCCAGCGTCGTGAAGCCCCCGCGTCGGCGGCTGCGCGCGTGGCAGGCCACGCGCCGCCCGCGCTGCAGCAGCTCGACCACCGCGTCGGTGATGCGCGCGTCCAGCTCCATGCCCACCAGCGCGTGCGGCACGCTGTAGCGGTGGGCCTCGATCTCGACGTGGTAGTCGATGTGCACGCGCACCGTCTTGAACGTCGCCCACTGCCACGCCGAGCGCGGCAGCGGCCGCAGCGCCGGCGCGTCGAGCTGGGCGAACAGCTCTGCGCGGCTGACGCCCAGGCGCTGCATGGGTCGATCGTTGAGCATCGGCAGCAGCTGGGCAATCGCCGCATCGGCGTGGGCCAGATCGCGCAGCCGCACGTGCCGCAGCCGCGCCATGATCCAGCGCTCGGTGACCTGGACCGCGACCTCGACCTTGGCTTTATCCTGCGGCGTGTAGGGGCGCGCGGGCAGCATCGAGCAGTCGTAATGGCGGCAAAAGTCCAGCACCGTGTCGTTGACCCGCGGCTCGTAGCGACACGCCTGTGCCACCAGCGCGCGCGGGTTGTCCGGCACGATCAGCTCGGGCACGCCCGCGAAGAAACCCAGCGCGCGCCCCATCGCCCCCAGCCACGAGCGCATGCTCTGGTCGGCGCTGGCGCAGGCGAAGGTGTAGCTCGATGCGCCCAGGGCGGCGACGAAGACCTGGGCGCGGCTGCCGTCGGCCAGGGCGAGGGTGGGGCCGGCGAAGTCGGCGAACATCTTCTCGCCGGCTCGATGCTGCTGGCGCATCGAGCGCTTCAGGCTCTTCGCGAAACGCTTGTAGTGCTCGCAAAACTGGGTGTAGCCCCAGGTGCGGCAGCCGGCGTGGGCGGCGCGGTACTCCTGCCACAACAGCGTGAGCGTCACGCCCTTGCGGCGCAACTCCAGGTGCACGGCGGCGAAGTCCGGCGCCACGATGCGCTGGCTGCCCTCGCGCCCGAGCAGCCGATGTTCGAGTGCGACCTCGTCCAGATCGGCCGCGTCGGCCCAGGTGCGAAGGCCGGCCGCGCCCGCCAGCGCGAGGTACTTGGCCACGACCCCCTTGGAGATCGACAGCGCCGCAGCGATGCGTTCGTGGGCGAGGTTGTCGTGGTACTTGAGTCGGATGATGTCCTTGATCATGCGCATGTTCATTCGAGGCGGCGGCATCGGCGCTCCGGCAAAAAAGCCGCGAGCCTATGCCGCCGCAGTGGTACATGCGCAACGTACACGCGGACCGTCTTGACAGCGATCCGCGACCCTTCGTACCCGCTCAATGCAGGCTACGAAGGCCCTCGGTCACGATCCCGAATTCGGCGGTCACGATGCCGAATTCGCCGGTCACGATCCCGAAACCGGCGGTCACGATCGACCGAAATACGCAC